>JBOGIN010000439.1:0-4107 GCA_050742275.1 Vicinamibacteraceae bacterium | reverse complement strand
GAGCAGCATTCTGCTGGTCTTCTTCCTGCGAGAGCGGGGGATAGTACCGTCGCTCATCGTGTGGGCTGCGCTGTCCGCGTTGATCTCCTGGTGGTACAGCCGAGCCGTGCGTGTCGATGCGCCCTCTGTACCATTCCGGCAGATGCTGCAGGATGGCGCTGCGCTCTTCAAGCTGGGTGCGGCGTTCATGGCGAGTGGACTGATGATGATGGGCGCTGCTTATGTCGTCCGCATCATTGTGCTGCACAGAGTCGGCTTCGAAGCAACCGGTTTGTATCAGGCTGCCTGGACCCTTGGCGGTTTCTACGTTGGATTCATCTTGCAGGCCATGGGCGCGGACTTCTACCCACGCCTCACCGCCTGTGCCAATGACAACGTTGCGTGCAACCGCTTGGTCAACGAACAGGCGCGGGTGGGCATGTTATTGGGAGGGCCGGGAGCGCTGGCGACGCTTGCATTGGCGCCAGTCGTCATCGCGCTCTTGTACTCGAGCGAATTCGGCGGAGCCGTGGGAATCCTGCGCTGGATCTGCCTCGGTGTGGCGCTGCGGGTCATCACCTGGCCGATGGGATTCATCATCATGGCCAAGGGCAGGCAGAACATCTATTTCTGGACCGAGCTGGCGTGGACCATCGTCAACGTCGGTCTGACGTGGGTATGCGTGGGTTGGTTCGGCTTGGACGGCGCGGGCATCGCGTTCTTCGGTTCGTATGTCTTTCACGGATTGCTCATCTACGCGGTCGTGCGACGGATGAGTGGGTTCCGATGGTCGCCTGAGAACCTGCGAACCGGTCTGCTACTCCTGTTCGTGACTGCCGGCGTGTTCTGCGGCTTTCTGACCCTGCCAGTGACCCTGGCTGGCGGCATCGGTGTGCTCGCTGCGGCGCTCAGTGGCGTGCTTTGCCTGCGGGCATTGCTGACGCTCGTTCCCTGGGATCAGATTCCCGGGCCGATCAGGCGGCTGCTCATCGGCGTCGGGCTCGCGCCCTCGACGTCCACGCGGGTGAGGTGACATGGAATCGACTTCGTCATTGCGCCTGAGCTCACCGGCGACCTTCAGGGTGAAGAGCGAGACGAGTGCTCTCGCCGCACAAGCGTCGTTTCTGGCGGCCAACAGTGAGGCGTATGAATGGCTCGTCACGAAAGTCCAGCGGCTGGGCCGGGCGCGGAATGCAGACGCCGTGCTGGAGACGGTGGCTTCTGCCGCTCGGTTCGCGGCGATATTCCACCCGGGCCGGTTCGTGGATGGCGCCATCGAGAACGTCGCGTTGTCCATTGGGAGCGAGCTCGGAGCGCTCGTGTTCGACGGAACGTTGCCGCTTCCGACTGCCTGCCGCGACAATCGCCGCAGAGTTCTGCACGTGGCATCTCACGTTAGCGCTCTCGGTGGGCACTCACGGATGCTTCACTATTGGATGAAGCATGATCGGAGCTCCCGACATTCCTTGGTCGTGACCAATCAACAGCAAGCTTCGACGCCGGCTTGGCTGCGGGACGCGGCTCGAGACAGTGGCGGCGACGTGACGGTGTTGCCGGACGCATGGCGTGTCCGTCAGAAGGCGGCGTGGCTCAGAGAGGCCGCCAAGCGCACGGCCAGCCTGGTCGTCCTGCACCACGATCCCTTCGACGTCGTCCCAACCGTAGCGTTCGCTCGGCACGAGGGGCCGCCGGTTGCCTTGCTCAACCACGCAGATCACCTCTTCTGGTTGGGAGCCACCGTCTCGGACGTTGTGATCAGTCTGCGGCGGGCCGGTGCCGAGCATGCTTCAAACCGTCGATTCGCGGCGTCCAATGTGGTTCTTCCAGTGCCGCTCGCCGACCCGGCTCGGCAGGTCACGCGTCAGCATGCTCGCCACATCCTGGGAATTCCGGAGGACCAGGTTGTGCTCTTGAGCGTGGGTCGCGCGGAGAAGTACTGGCCGTGTGGGCCGTACGACTTCGTTGCGACCGCGGGACGCCTCCTCGATCGTGCGCCGCGTGCGCACTTGTACGTCGTCGGCGAATCACTTCCAGGGATCACCCCTCACCTGCGCAGCCCCGTTCATGAGCGATTGCATTTCGTAGGAAGCGTCGAGGACCCGTCGATGTACCGCGCTGCCGCTGACGTCTATCTGGAGACATTTCCGTTCGGCTCGCAGACGGCATTGCTGGAGGCAGCTCTGAACGCGCTTCCTGTCGTCTCCGCCTACGCACCGTTGTTCCCTCTTCTCGTGGCGAACGACGATGCGGTGCACGAGCGTGTCGCAAATCCACAGAGCGAGCAGGAGTACATCGAGCGCGTCGTTGAGCTGGCACGAAATGCTGAGCAACGGTCGGCAGTTGGTAACACGTTGCGTCAATGTCTCTTGGCGGGTAACGTCGGTGAAGGCTGGCTGGATCGGCTGGGTCAGGCGTACCAACTAACCGACAGCGCAACGCATCAACCGCGTACGATTCCTATCTCTTCCTGCAGAACCACGGATTCCGACATTGCCTTGAGCATGTGGCATGTCGTGGGGGACGGGAGGACGTATAGCCCCCCCAGCCTAGGCGATAACGGCCGCGCGCTCCTTTGCCACAGCGCGTTTGTCGCCAAGGAAGTGGGCAACTATGCGAGAGCGAGACGGTTGGCCTGGCGCGCCGTGCGACAGAATCCCAACTGGCCTGCGGCGTGGCGGCTTCTGGTGCTGACTGTGGTTGGGAGAGCAGCACGCCTCGCCCGCGGGGTCATCCAGTGAGGTAGCGCTCGATGGTCTTCGACAGCTTGGGCGCCTGAGCTTCGACGCTGTAATTTGCTCGAACCTTGCTCAGCGCTGCGGCGCCGAGGGCTTCGCGCAGGCTCGGGTCGTCGCGCAGCTTCAACAGGCAGTTGGCGAATGCCGCAACATCCTGGCAGGGCACAACCAGGCCTGCATCGGATTCGACGAACTCTGGACCTCCGCCGGAGTCCGCAAAACAAACCACTGGGAGACGATTGGCTCCAGCCTCCAGCATAACCAGGGGGAACGGATCCTCCCGAGACGTCAGAGCAAACACGTCCATGGCGCAGTAGTAATCCAGAACATCGGTCGCGGCGGGTACGCGAGCGCAGCGGCCCTCCAGTCCGAGTGCGCGCCGATCGTGCTCGAACTCGAGCGCGTCCTTCCCCCGAGCGCTGCCTCCCACCCATAAGAACCGCACGCGATCGTCAGCTCCAGCCGCAACCACGCGCTTCGCGATCTGGAGAAAGAGATCTGTGCCCTTTCTCCACCCCATGCTGCCGCAGCCACCGACAACGAACGCTTCGTCCGGCCAGCCGAATGCCTCATGGACACGCCTGTGCCTCCCAGCGCGCTGGTCCGGCGTGAGATCGGGTACGGGAACGAAACCATGAACGAGGTTCACCAGCTCGGGGCGTACGTCGTACTCGCCAGCGAGAGTGTCTCGCACGGCGTGCGACACCGCCACGAAGGCGGTGGCGTCGCGGAACAATTGACGTGCCCGCTCGCGGGGGATCTCGACGCTCAGCGCGTAGCCAAGCTCGTGGACGTGCCAGAGGAGACCGCCGGCGCGATCTTTCAGTGCGCGAGCCTGCGGCCAGACAGCCACCGTGTTTGCGTGGATAAGGTCGAAGCGACGGCCCCCGAGCAGCGTTCTCGCGTACCAGGCCTTGAAACGTGGTTCCAGCGCTGTTTTCCATCCAGCTGGAAGCACACCAAACACCGAATCAGTGTTCCTTAGCACGTGTGTTCTGCCGACTGACCGGAAGTCTTCCAGGAGTGGGCCACGGCCATCCACCAGAATGGTGATGTCCCAGTCCACTCTTCCCTTGAGCCACTGAAGAAACTGAAGAAGTAGGAGGGAAGCGCCGTTTCTGGAGGCGGAATGACAGAGGAACAGGATGCTCGGACGGCCCTTCATACGTGTGCGGCGCCTGCAGCTGCCTGGATCAGGTCTTGGACCTGATACCAGGCGGCCGTGCACATTGTGTCTGCGCCAGGCGTATGCGCGGAAGTCCCAAGCATTCCGGCGTGCTCATGGGTTCCACCTGGCGCATGTTTTCTGTCGACGCTTCAGCGTATCACGCGCAAACCCGTCGGCGGCGCCGGCGCCGTTGGGTTCGGCGTGGGGTCCGGGTCGGGATCCGGG
>JBOGIN010000438.1:0-3624 GCA_050742275.1 Vicinamibacteraceae bacterium | reverse complement strand
CAGCAACACGAAGCCGACCGCGCCGGCCACGGCGACGAGCGCGGGCCTGGCGTCCGCCGTCAGAGCCTCGCGAAGCGGCTGTATGGAGAGCCGCAACGTCTTGTTTGGATATGCTTCCGGCTGATCGCTGACGAATCGGCTGGCGAGCGCGCTGAGCTCCGCCTGTGCCTGTTGGAGCGTCGCGCCTGACGCCAGACGTGCCATGATTGGGATGTCGCGCCAGTCACGTGAGTTCCCGATATCAGCCCACGGAAACCAGACATCGACCTGTTCCGCCATTCCTGCGGATGCGGGAAGGAAGATTCGCAAGCCTGGTCGAAGCACGCCAAGGATCTGCATCTTCTTGTTGTTGACCTCCACGTGGCGGCCGGCGACATCGGGATCTGCGCCAAACCGTCGGCGCCACAGGTCGTTGCTAATGACGATCCGCATCAGGCCGTTGCTGTCATCTTCGGCTGTCCTCAGCGTGCGACCGAGCGCCAGCGGCACCGCACCGAAAAGTGGCAGCACATCGTCAGTGACGCTTGCAGCCGCGACACGCTCCACTTCGCCGTTCACGTTCACATGTGCATCTGGCCCTGCGATCGTGGAGACGTAGTCGAGGAAGCGGCTCTGCGCGCGAATGTCCCACAGCTCCGCGGGTGTCGCGCCGGCATCCGACACACCACCGACATCAACCCTCACGAACACGATGCGATCGGAGTCCGGATACGGCAGCGGCCGCCACAGGGCGGAGCGCACGACGCTGAAGGTCGCCACATTGGCGCCGATGCCCAGTGCGAGGGTGAGAATGACGACAAGAGCGAATCCCGGCGAGCGCCACAAGCTGCGCCAGCCATATCGAAGATCTTGTAGGGTGGTTTCAACCGTTGATCCGATTCGCGCACCTCGCACACCCTCCTTGACCTGCTCGATGCCGCCCAGCTCGATCAGCGCCTGCCGTCGCGCCGGGTATGGTGTTAAGCCATTTCGTTGGTTGCGCGCGGTCAGCTCCTCGATGGCACCTTGCAGCTCTTCGGCAAGCTCGCGCTCGAGGCGCGACCTGCGTAGGAGCGCCTTGAAGAAGCTCTCAATCTTCCGCGTCAACGGCATGCCGCACCTTCCGCGTATAGGCCCGACTTTTGGATCGGGTGTCGATCTAGCGCCGAAGCACGCCTCGTTATCTCTATTCGAGCACGAGATTCATTGCTGCGACGATGCGCTGCCAGCTCGCGGTTTCGGCGGCGCGCTGACGACGACCGGCGCGCGTGAGCGTGTAGGTCTTGACGCGCCGCTTCTCCGCAGTCTCCTCCCATCGTCCCTCGATCCAGCCTTCCTGCTCGAGCCGATGCAGGGCGGGGAAGAGCGATCCCGCCTTCACCTGAAACGTGCCACGCGTTGTCTGGAAGATGCGATCTGCGACGGCGACTCCGTGAAGCGGCTGAAGCTCGAGCGTCCGGAGGATCAGGAGATCGAGCGTGCCCTTCAGCAGGGCAGTCTGGGGATCCGGAGTTTGATGTTTGGCCATGACATCTATCCCATAGTTTCGCTACCCCGCGTGCTTGACAAGGATATCGAACATCAATATAGTTATTCTATATCACTCGATTCCTCATCGCAAGGGAATTGTTGACACAGAAGGAGGTTCCCATGGTTCGCATAGGGGCGTCGACACTGGTATGTGCGCTGACCTTGGCGCTGCCGGGTGTGGGCGCGAGTGGCTCAACAGCGCCGTCCGCGCGAGTGGATGCGGATGCCCCCGGGACTGTCGTCAAGACCTGGACCGGTTGGTTCTCTGATCTTCAATGCGCGAAGCCCCGCATCGAGCGAGGCGATGTCGGTCCCAACAACCCTGACTGCGTCAAACGCTGCCTGAAGGATGGTGTGACACCGGTGTTCATCAGCGAGCAAGCCAAGGCGCTGTTCGAGGTTAGAGACTACCCGTCCGTCCACACAGACGTGGGGTACCACATAGAGCTCACGGGGACGCTGGACGAAAGGGGCAAGGCGATCTCCGTGCGGTCGGTAAGGCGACTGAAGTACGTCGGAGCGCTCTGCGCACTGGCCAGGAAGGCTGAACGCAAGAAGTAGAGAAAACGAGTGATCAGCTTCTTTGTTGGATTAGAGATTAATCTTGAGCGAGCCTGAAATACTGCTTGACACGATTCTCGGATCGCGCGCGGTTTTGTGCAGCAGCGCCTGAGAAGTGTCTTCTGAACGCCACTACGCGACCCGACAGGCGGTCGTCGGCAGCCATGTCAACGAAAATGGTGGATCTAGCGGCGTTCGCGCGCGACAGGGCCACCCAGCGTTTCGAAATTCGCGTCCATATAATGGGATATGGCGGCTGCACACCCCTCGTTCGATCATCTTTCCGACCAGGATCTGCTCCGCGAGGTCACGTGCCTCGCTGCCTGTGAACGCGACGCTACCGGGCGTCTTATCGCGTCGCTCGCCGTGCTCGATGCGCGTCGTCTCTATCTGGCAGAAGGCTTCTCGTCTCTCTTTGAATACTGCGTGACCACGTTGCGCTTGTCGGAGCACGCGGCCTACGATCGCATCATGGCGGCCCGTGCCGCACGCCGCTTTCCCGTCATCGTCGAGCGGCTCGCCGATGGCAGCATCACGCTGACGGCCGTGCGCCTGCTCGCGCCGCACCTGACCGACGCCAATCACGACGTGCTGTTGGCGGAGGCACGTCACTGCCGCAAGCGGGACGTCGAGCACATCATCGCCCGGTTGCACCCGCACCCCGATGTGCCCGCCTCGGTGCGGAAGCTTCCCACGCCGAGCGCGGCGCTGCCGGCGGCGCCCACGACGGTGGCCAGCGCGGCGCCGAACAAGCCGCAAGCACCGGCCACTCCGGCACGGGAGCCACCCCGCGTCGCCACACCTCAAGCGGCATCGACTGTCCCTCCCGCACCGCCGGCCCGACCCTCGGTCGTTGCGCCGATTGCGCCTGCGCGCTACAAAGTGTCATTTACGGTCGGCGCCGAAACCTATGCCAAGCTGCGGCAAGTGCAGGACCTGCTGCGCCATGTGGTGCCGGACGGCGATCCCGCCGTGATCTACGATCGGGCGTTGACTGCGCTCCTCACGCAACTACTGAAGACCAAGGATCCCGGGAGGATGCGGCCCGCAGCGAGCACCCCGCCCCAGCAGCACGGCGGCGCGTCGTCGCGCTCACGCCGAATCCCCGCGGCCGTCCAGCGCACCGTGTGGGAACGCGACGGCGGGCAATGTACATTCGTGAGCCGGAGTGGGCGCCGCTGCGCGGCGCGGAGCTGGCTCGAGTTTCACCATGTCGTGCCCTTGCCATGGGCGGCGGGGCATCGGTCGACAATATCTGTCTGAGATGTCGAGCCCACAACGCCTATCAAGCCCAATGCGACTTTGGAGCGTTAGGCGCGATGCATGTGAGGGAAGCAGCGCCGTCGTACGGAACCACCTCGGTGCAACTCGTGCCAGCACGAGTTAGGCACTATTCTTGTGCCACTCTAGGTTCGACCCCTCTGAAGCGTCGTTGCGGGATCGATGCGCGAGGCGCGCCGCGCGGGAAGCCAACCACCGATTGCGCCGACAAGTGCCAGCAGGAGGGCAGCGCCGGCGACCGTCAGTGGATCGTTCGGTTCGACGCCGTAGAGC
>JBOGIN010000437.1:0-6330 GCA_050742275.1 Vicinamibacteraceae bacterium | reverse complement strand
GCACAGACACGTGTACGTCGGCATGGTTCAGCGGAATTCGGGACACTATTCGTGCGGTGCTACGACGTCGCTCCAGCCTCGATTGTGCGGGTGCGCTTGGGCGGGTCCAAGGCTCCGCGCGCTCCCGCTCGCCGCTGACGCGGCCTTGACCCGCCCGGCGCGCTCCCGCGGATCCGCAATTACTGGAGCGACGGGGTCTATAATCGATCACGTGCACGGTCCACGCGGATTCCACATCGCGGCGAATGGCTGCTCCGTCCGAGGCGTGCTCGAGCGCATCTTCTTCTGGAGCGCCGTCATCATGTCCGGCACGGTACTGCTGCACCTGGTGCTGAGGAGCGAGCCGTTACGGACACAGATGAGTGAGCCAGTGATAACGGAGTAGGCGGAGACAGGAGGATAAAGGTCAACGGAGCACGGAAACGTCTTACCGCGGAGTTCGCAAAGGTCGCGGAGACTCCACTGCTCCGCGCCAAAAGCATTTCTCCGTTCCCTCCGCCTTCTCCGTAACCGCCACCCATCACGCTCACCCGCGTCGGAAGTACAGCTCGTACCCGTTCACGTCTCTGATACCGAATTCACGGCCGCCATAGAACGGATCGTAGATGTCCTGAGACACCTCCACCTCGTTCGGATCCGCGAGCTGGCGCGCTTTGAACAGCTGGTACAGCGCGTCGACCTTGTCCGTATAAAGCCACAGGCTCACGTGCTGCTGTCCTTTCGTACCGTTCACGCTCAGCATGATCTCGGCATCGCCGAACCGCACAATCCCCCAGTTGACCCGGCCATCGTCGCCAACACGACCGAGCTCGGTGAAGCCGATGGATACGTACCAGTCGAGCGTCGCCGCCACGTCAGGCACGAGGATCATCGGGATGATTTTCGTGACCGATCCCGCGAGCTTCGCCACGCCGTCTTTCAGTTCGGTTGGCGCGATCGTCTTCGGCGGCTTGGCGCCCGCCGCTCGCAACCGATCGGCCGCGCGCTGAGTGCCGTGCGCCAGCGCGCGCACCAGCGGCGTCTGCCCGTGCAGGTCCTCGGCTTCGAGATCCGCCCCGAGTTCGAGCAGCACATCGACCAGATCGTCGCGCTTCCTCTGGATCGCGAGATGGAGCGGAGTGACGCCCTGCTCGAACTTTGACATCCGGTGCTCGAGGGCGTCGGGATTCTCTTCGATTACCGCGCGGACCAGATCGGGGTCGCCAACCGAGAGCGCCGAGAAGATGCTGTGGCGCGCGCCACGTGCGATGAGAAAGTCGGCGACCGCGCGCACGTCTTTGCCCGGCTCCGTGAAAAACGTTCCCCAGCCGATCACGTCGCCGGCGTGATCGGCGCCGAAACCGTGCACGTCGCCGCCCGCGTCCAGCAGCGCGCCCATCACGGCGAAATCGCCGCGTGCCGCGGCCCAATGCAGCGGATATGTATTGTCGCCTTCTTCACGCGCGTTGGGATCGGCGCCGTGTGCGAGCAGCAGGCGCACGACGTCCGCAGGTCCGTATCTCGCCGCTTCGTGCAACGCTGTCCAGCCGCCGTAGTTCCTGTCGACGGCAACGGCCCGGGCGAGGGTCGCGTCAGCGGCCAACATCGTACGCAGCGTCGCGATGTCACCCTTCGCGCACGCCTCGAAAAACGCGGTGACGTGTCCGGCGAGCCGTCGATCGATTTCGGCCTTCAGCGCGCGCCATCTTGGGAATCCGTGCTCGCGCGCGACCGCGAGCAGCGCGTCCGCGAGCTTGGCCAGCGGGTTGATGCGCCGCAGGTCCGCGAGACGATCCTTGGCACGTTTTTTCAGAAATTCCAGCGACGGGCGATCAGGCAGTTGCGACATGGCCCTTCCTTCCGTGAATCGCCCGGTGTCCGCGTGATCGGGCTGGAAGTCAGGGTTGCTGACTCGTTGAGCGCTCGCGGGGTGGGTTCAACCCTTTACGCGGACCGTGGGCCGCCCTTCGGCCTGGCCGCATTTTAACAGAAGAAGCCGCCGAGATCGCAGGGCGCGCTGAGCATGTGTTTCCTCGGCGAGCTCCGCGGACTCTGCGGTTTCTTGCGGGCGTGCCTATTTCGTACCCGGCAATCCGGCGGCCAGCGCGTTTTCGCCGGCTGCTGGTCCGGGTCCGCAGTTCGGATGGCCGACGCCGGATGCGCTGGTACCGGGCATCTGACCCGCCTGCGGCGTGATGTCGAAGATGATGTTGTCCTCGTGCGTCGGATCGCCGCCGAAGATCGGCCGCAACGCTGTGTGATCGCGGGGATGGGCGCTAATCCGCGCTTGTCGCAGAGGGCAAGGCGACAGGGGAGGCGAGCGCGGGCGTCCGATATAGGGCTGTTCTGTTGACCCACGCTCGGCACACCCGGTTAATCCGGGCTATCCCCTCTTCAAGCTGCGACGACACTGATGCGACCAGCCTTCCTTGAGCGAGGCTTTCGCCGAATCACAATCTCGATATCCTGGTCGAGCGCCGTCAGCAGGTTCATCAGTCGTTCGACGGAGAAGCCCGCGAGCTTGTAGTGGCGGAGTGCTGATACCTTGGGTTGCGTCACCCCCAGCACTTTCGCGGCTTCCGCCTGAGACAGCCTGCGCTGTTCGAGCACCTGATTCAGTGCATACGCCAAACGCAGTTTTGCCTGGCGCTCGGCAGCGTCTGGGTAACCGAGATCTGCAAAGACGTTCTTCGTGCCGCGGACGATCGCAGTGTCACGGTCAGCGTTTCGGCTTGCCATAGTGTTCCTCGTAGTCTTTTGCCGCCGCGTTAAAGCGCTCAGCCACGAGATCCACATCTCGCTTCGCAGTTCGAATGCCAGACGGCGACTTCTTCTGAAACGCGTGCAGGACGTACACCGCCTTCTCGAAACGGACCGCGTAAACAGCTCGGTACGCGTTCCCCTCATGCGATTCAACGATCTCCAGCATGCCCGAACCGAGCCCCTTCCACGGCTTCGCCGTCGGCGCTGTTCCGCCGAACTGCGCGACGCCGAGGGCATTGCCCATATCGTCCTTCACTGCGTCTGGAAAGCTCAGAAAATCCCGCTTCGAAGAGCCGACCCAATGCAGGGGCTTTTCGTCCGCAGCGAGAACACGACGCACTCGTCGATTATCCCAGTTTTGGGATACCGGATCAAGCGAGCGCCAGGCATCTTGCGACCAGTGAGAATCCGAAGCCGTGTTGAACTGCTGCCATTTATGAAGAACTGGTAGCGATTCGACACGCAGGGCACTGGACGCCCGGCTACTGGCGGTGCACGCCGCTGTCGCGGTTCGGGACAGGCCAGCCGAGCTAGCCGTTGATCGCGACACGGTGGTCGCGACACACGGTGGTCGCGAAGGGACGACCGACATTGACATAGCTAGCTTGGCATGCTTGGATAGGTAACGTGGCGCGACAAAGGAACGACATCCTTCAGGGCACCCTCGCCCTCCTCGTGCTCAGGACGCTCGCCGATGGCCGCCGGATGCACGGGTATGCGATCACTGCGCACATCCAGCGCGTGTCGGCTGACCTGCTGCGCGTCGAGGAAGGGTCGCTCTATCCCGCCCTCCATCGTATGGCTCAGGACGGATGGCTGCGTGCCGAGTGGGACATGACCGAGAAGAACCGCCAGGCGCGCTTCTACACAATCACCAAAGCTGGCCGGCGACAGCTCACGCTCGAGGAAGAAAGCTGGGCGCGACTCTGCAGCGGCGTGCAACGCGTGCTGCGCTACTCCTGAAAGCAGCCACCCTATGGGGAGACCAACCCGTGTCATGGTTCGAGCGTTTCCGTAATGTCTTTCGCTCGGACGCGGTCTCGGACGAGATCGACCGTGAGATGGCCTTCCACCTGGCGGAGCGTGCCGACGATCTCGCAGCCACAGGCGTGTCCCCAGACGAGGCACGGCGCGAAGCGCGCCGCCGCTTCGGCAGCTACGCGTTGCAGAAGGAGAACACGCGCGACCGCGACCTCCTGGTCTGGCTCGATACGCTCCTTGCCGATTTCCGCTACGCCCTGCGACAGTTCTGGGCGGCGCGCATCTTCACGGCCGCCGCCGTGCTGACACTCGCGCTCGGCATCGGCGGCACCACGGCCATCTTCACGCTCATCCACGCGGTGATGCTGCGCTCGCTGCCCGTGAGCGATCCGTCGCGCCTGTACCGGGTCGGCGATGGCGACGCCTGCTGTGTCCAGGGCGGCACGCAGGGTCGCTGGGGCATGTTCTCGTTCCCGCTGTTCGAGCGGCTGAAGACCGAGATGCCGGAGTTCGAAGAGGTGACGGCGTTTCAAGCTGGCGGCGCGCGCGTCAGCGTGAGACGCCAGCAGGGTGAGACGACATCGAGGCCGCTCCGTTCCGAGTACGTCACCGGCAACTACTTCTCGACGCTGGGCGTCAGCGCGTTCGCCGGCCGCGTGTTCACCGCCGCCGATGATACGGCCGCGGCGGAGCCGGGGGTCGTGCTGAGCCATCACCTCTGGCAGGGGACCTACGGAGCCGATCCGTCGATCGTGGGCGCCACGCTGTTTGTCGAGGGACATCCGTTCACCGTCGTCGGGATCACGCCGCCGGGATTCTTCGGCGAGACACTCCAAGGTGACCCGCCGGACCTCTGGATTCCGTTGCAGAAGGAGCCGGTGCTTGGAGGCGACACCTCCATCCTCCGCCAACCCGTCTCGGCGTGGCTGCGCGTGATCGGTAGGCTGCGTCCGGGTGCGACGATTGACGGCATGGCACCGCGGCTGACGGGCCTCCTCCGTCAGTGGATGCAGCACGACTCCGGATACCCGGCGAACTGGATGCCTGGGGTCATCCGGGAACTGCCCAACCAGGTCATTGCGGTCGTGCCGGCAGGCGCGGGCGTCGGCATCATGAGGGAGCAGTACGGTCGCAGCCTGCAGATTCTTCTCGGCGTGTGCGGGCTCGTGCTGCTCATCGCGTGCGCCAACGTCGCGAACCTGCTGCTCGCCCGCGCCGTCGCGCGGCGCGGTCAGACCGCCATGCGCCTCGCGCTCGGCGCATCGCGCCGGCAGATCGTGACGCAGGCGCTCGTCGAGGCCGTCCTGCTCGCGTCCGCCGGCGGGATCGCTGGACTGGTCGTTGCAATCGGGACGGCGCACCTCCTGCTGGCGCTCGCCTTTGCGGGTGCGACATCTCTGCCGATCGACACGCGTCCTGCGCCGATGGTCCTGGCCTTCGCGTTCGCCCTGGCGTTCGTCACGGGCATCGTGTTCGGCGCAGCGCCCGCGTGGTTTGCGACACGCACTCATCCCATTGACGCGCTTCGCGGCGCCGGCCGAAGCACCGGCGATCAGTCGTCGTTCACCCGCACGACACTGCTCGTCGTGCAGGCGACCTTGTCCGTCGTGCTCGTCGCCGGATCAACGATGCTCGCACGCAGTCTGGGGAACCTGGAAAGCCAGCATCTCGGATTCGAGATTCAAGGGCGCGTCCTGGTGTCGCTGAACCGGCCGCCGGCGACATACACACCTGGAAAGCTCTCGGTGCTCTACCGTGCCATTGAGGAACGCCTCAATCTCTTGCCAGGCGTGCAGGGATCAGGACTGGCATTCTACAACCCGCTGACCGACAACTGGGGCGAATCGGTGCTGGTCGCGGGGCACCCGCCCCCGAAGCCGGGGGAACCGGCCGGAGCGTCGTGGGACCGTGTCAGCACGAACTACCTCCAGAACCTCGGTGTGACGCTCGTGCGCGGACGGCATTTCACCGCGGCCGACAACGAGAGTTCGGAGAACGTGGCGGTCGTGAACGAAGCGTTCGTCAGCCGTTTCTTCAAGAGCGATGAGGATCCCATCGATGCGCACTTCGGTCTCGACTTGCCCGAGAATGTCAACACCTACCGCATCGTCGGCATCGTGCGCGACGCGAAGTTCGCAGGATTCGCGCTCGATCAGCCCGCGCGGCCAATGTTCTTCGTGTCGCTTGCGCAGACGGTCGACTACGAGGACCCGAAGATGAAGCGTCTCGAGTCGTTGACGCATTTCGTCAGCGGCTTGCTGCTGGTGACGAACATGCCGCCAGGCCTCCTCGAACCGCAGGTCAAGCGCGCGCTCGCCGAAGTAGATCCGAACCTCACGGTCACGACCGTCAGGACGATGCAGCAGCAGGTCAATCGCTCGTTCGATCAGCAGCGCGCTGTCGCGAGCCTCGCGGGCCTCTTCGGACTCGTTGCCCTGGTGCTCGCTGCGATCGGACTGTATGGCGTGACTGCGTACAACGTGGCGCAGCGCACGAACGAGATCGGTATCCGGATGGCGCTCGGCGCCGATCGAGGACAGGTGATCGAGATGGTGCTGCGCGGCGCCTTCCGCCGCGTCCTCGTGGGGCTCGCGCTCGGGCTGCCGC
>JBOGIN010000436.1:0-5403 GCA_050742275.1 Vicinamibacteraceae bacterium | reverse complement strand
AAACTAGACGGATGTCCGAACGGCGGGGCGTGGGCGAGCTCAGAATCGGCACCTCCGGCTGGGACTACACGCGCGGCGAAGCGAGCTGGCGCGGCCTCTTCTACCCGTTCACGCAGCCGAAGGGCTTCGACGCGCTCGCCTACTACGCCGGCCGCTTCAATACGGTCGAGATCAACAACACCTTTTATCGGCCCGCTAGCCCTGAGATCGCGCGCGCCTGGGTCGAGCGCACGCCCAATGGGTTCCTCTTCAGCGTCAAGCTGTGGGAGAAGTTCACGCATCCACGTGAGTTCGCTCGACGGAATCCGCGGCTGGACCCGCAGCTCGCGGACGCCGACGTCGACGAGGTGCGGCGTGGGCTTGACCCGCTTGCAGAGGCGGACAAGCTCGGCGCCGTGCTGATCCAGTATCCGGCGAGCTTCAAGAACACGCCAGAGAACCGTGACGCGCTGGAGTGGCTCCTTCGCACCTTCGGCATCTATCGCTGCGCCGTGGAGCTTCGCGACCGCACGTGGAGCGACGATGTAGCGGCAACGCTGAAACTACTGAACGGCCATCGCGCAGCCTGGACGCAGATCGACGAGCCGAAGTTTCGCGGCTCGATCCGACAGAATCAGCTCCCGAACATCGAGGGTTTCTATTACCTCCGCCTGCACGGCCGAAACGCGTCGAAATGGTGGCGGCACGGGAAGGCCTGGGAGCGCTACGACTACCTCTATGGCGAGACGGAGCTGAACGAGTTCGCGGAGACGTTGGATGCCGTGCGCCGCATCGTTCCGCTCACGTTCGGCTATCTCAACAACCACGCAAACGCGCAGGCGGCCGTGAACGCAGAACAGTTGAAGCGTATCCTCGGTCAGGAGCGGGGCGAGTACTCCAAGGAATTGCTCGATCGCTATCCTCAGCTCGCGGGGTGAGCTAGTCGACGCGAATGGCGCGCATCGGGTCCACGGTCGCTGCGCGCCGCGCCGGCCAGAAGCTGGCCGCAACAACGACGAGCGTCAACAGCAGGCCCGTGGCGGCGAGCGTCGTCAGATCGAACGGCGAGGTCTCGTAGAGCATGTGCTCGATCGCGCGCACCGCGAACAGCAGGGCGACCGCGCCGACGAGCAGGCCAATCCCGACGAGGCGCAGGACATCTGAAAAGATCGTCCGTAGGATCGCGCTGCGCGACGCGCCGAGCGCGGTGCGGATCCCGATCTCGCCGGTGCGCTGCGTGACGCTCGATGAGAGCATGCCGTACAGGCCAATCGCGCTCAACAGCAGCGCCACGCCGCCGAAGAACGTGCTCAGGAGCGTGATGGCGCGCTGGCTGCCAAGCTGGGCATCCATCTGCTCTCGCAACGTCACGAACAAATTGAGCGGGACCGTCGGCGCAATCTCCTGCAACGCATGGGTGTACGCGGCAACCGCATCCGCTTTGGTGGAGGCGTTCAACAGAAACACGAGATCTCCGTCGTCGAGATCCTCCGTCAGCGGGAAATAGATGGTCCGGGGAGGGGGTTCACGAACGCTGGCGAACTTGGCGTCTTCCGCGATACCGACCACGCGGCAGGTGATGGGCGCGGCTAACGACTGAGGACGCTCGGTGTTGCGTTCCAAGCCAATGCGATCCGAGCTCCGAATATATCTGCCAAGCGCGGACTGACCACGAAACAGGAAGGTTGCTGCCGCCTCGTTCAGCACGCAGACGTCGCGCCTGCGCTCGTGCGCATGAAACTCGCGTCCTGCGAGCAGCTCTATGGCCATCGTCCGGAAATATCCGGGACCGACCGCGTTGAAGGCCAATGCCACGTCCTCTGGAGACGTCGCGCCTTCCGTCAAGCCCTCGAACCTGGCGGTGCTGTCATAGCCTGTCAAGGGCGTATACCACGTCACCGCAGCCGACCGGATGCGCGGTGATTGTCCGAGGCGGTCGACCATCCGTTGATAGAGATCCAGCCGTTCCTTGCCCTCCTTGCGCAGCAGATGGAACGGCGCCGTCTGAATCGTCACGTGATCGGCGTCGAACCCGATGTCCTCGCCGCGCAACCGAATGAGACTCTGGGAGAGCAGCGTGGCCAGCGTGACGAGGACGAGGGACAGCGCCACCTGGATCGCAACGAAGCCTCGTCCCGCCACCTGTCGCTGGGCCGCGGTTCGCGACTTCAACAAGCTGGCTGGGTTTCCGCGGCTGGCCCTCCACGCGGGCAGGAGTCCAAAGAACAGCGTCGTGCCCACCGCCAGGACCGCCGAGACGAGAAAGACTGTCTGATCCGGCTGGACCGACATCCAGGTGCCCATCATCGGGTCTCTGAAGAATTGCAACAACAGACTGGTGCCGTACCAGGCGGCCGCGGCGCCCAACGCGGCGCCTGCGAGCGCCAGGAGAAAGCTCTCGGTCAGACACTGGCGGATGAGGCGCAGCCGGGCGGCGCCAACCGCCGTGCGAACGGTGAGCTCGTGCTGGCGCTCGTGAAGCTTCGACATCATCAGCCCGCTCACGTTCACACAGCAGAGGAGCAGCACCAGCGCCACGAAACCTTGCATCAGGAACAGAGGCGCCGAGTAGGCGCGGCCAAAGAAGGTTGGCAGGCCCGTGCGGGCAGATTCGACCGTCAACTTCGCGCTTCGCAACAGCGTGGGATCGCGCGTGAGGCTCGGCGGGCTGAAGTCGCGCAGCAGCCGCGGCTGGTACGTTGCGACCTCGGCGTTGGCTTCGGTCAGCGACACGCCTGGCTTCAAGCGGCCGATCGCAGCAGACCACACCGATGCCGCCGGCGAGTCGAGGCTGTCGAGGCCCGTCGCAAGGACGGTGAGAAATTGCATCGGCAGGTAGAGATCCGGCTCGACTCCTGGCCAGACCCCGTGAAACGCGCGTGGTGTGACGCCGATAACGGTCACCACCGTACCCGAGACCTTGAGGGAGGCTCCAATGATCTGCGGGTCGCCTCCGAATCGATCCCTCCAGAAGCCGTCGCTCAGCACAACCGGCCAGCCAGTCGCTGGTCCTCCCGGAATATCGTCGGACGGCGCGATCAGTCTGCCGAGGCGTGGCTGCAGCCCGAGCAGCTCGAAGCTGTTCCCGCTGACGAGACCCGCTTCGTGCTTTCTAAGGGTGCCGTCCTGGTGCTCGAGGACAACGGTGGAGGCGTCCCACGCGGAGATATCGACGAACGAACGTTGCTCCCGGCGCAACTGCTGCAACATCCGATAGGGGATGAGCGAGGCGGAGCCAGAGTATGCATCACTGAGAGTGATCAGACCGATATGAGCGAGATCCTGTGGCGCAGCTGCCGGCAGGCTGCGCAACAGCAGGCCGTAGAGTAGCGTGAACACCGCGGTGTTTGCGCCAATCCCAATCGCCAGCGTCAGAACGGCCGTCACGCCAAATACCGGGCTCCGGCGGAGACCACGAACCCCGTATCGGACGTCAGCGAGGAGTGTGTCGAGCCAGACGAGGAGATCTCGCTCGCGCGTGTTCTCCGTCTGCAAGGCGTAGCGGCCGAAGCGCCGGCGCGCCTCGCGCCGGGCTTCATCTGGAGACGCGCCCGCCTCGACGAGATCGTCGGCGCGCTCGACGAGATGGAATGCCATCTCGCGATCGATCTCGTCCGATACCGCGTTCGAGCGAAAGACGTTGCGGAAACGCGCGAACCATGACACGCACGGCTCTCCCGTCTGGCGGCTGTTTCAGGCGTACCGCAGGACGCGTTGCACCCCACTGCACAGCCGCGCCCAGCTCTCTTCCTCGAGCGCGAGCTGCCGCCGGCCCGCCTTCGTGATGGTGTAGAAGCGCGCCTGACGATTCTTCTCGGTCACGCCCCACTCGGCCCGCAGCCATCCGTCCTGCGCCATGCGATGGAGGGCGGGATAGAGCGAGCCTTCTTCGACGCGCAGCAGGTCCGCCGACACGTGCTGGATGTGCGCGGTGATCGCGTACCCGTGCATCTGCCGGCCATCGGCCAGCGTCCTGAGCACGAGGAGGGCCAGGGTGCCCTGAAGGATGTCGTTTCGTTGCCGCGCCACGTCACCCATCCAATCATACTGAGCTAGCTATGTCAACGGACGAGCAAACGTCCACTGCTGCGTCCCTCGGCAACCGCACTGCGCGATCACCCCGAGGGCGCATGGGCGCGGGGCCCATCTATCCTCGGCTCTTCTATGCGCGTTCCCGGCAGCGGTCCCGGCCGGCAAGCGTGCCGGGCCTTGCTCCGGCTTCGGCCCGGAGGTGGCCAACGAGCATGTGCTCGAGAGATGCGAGTCAAGGGATGCCTATCATCCCCACTCCTCTCCCGTGCGAACGTCGTGTGAGGCCGACGCCATCCGATCACCCGAACCGTGTACGACGACGGTGATGCCGACTGCGCCTGCTTTGTCGGCCAGCGTCGTAACGAGCTGGTGCCAGGGGTACGAGGGGAGAAAGCCGCGGTCCGTATCGTCCCAGGCAATGGTGGCCACACGCTGGCGCTGGGCCCAGCCCACGAGCTGCGCCGTGGCCTGATGCGTCCAGGCGTGCAGCCGGCGCCGCAACTGCGCCGAGAGTCGCCGTTCCTCGTCCACCAGCGTCGAGCATCGGGAGCCGCGATGCTGACAGTCGTGCGCGCGGTCCACGTCCAGCCGCTGCTGACGTCGCGCCGTTTCGGCGATCCAGCGCCTGATGTGATCGGCGTTGAGCCTCCACACGTGGCCCTGTCCGACAAGATGCGCCGTCAAGAACGCATCCGGAGCGGTGCGGACGATCAGCGTCTCTCGTGCGCCCGCTGCCTCGGGAGCAGGCAGCCATACCACCAGCTTGACCATGAGGCGCCGCTCACGCGTCCCGTCGCTCCGGTGGTCACCACGATGAGACGGTATCTCGTAGAGCGTGGCTTCACCGGCTTCCAGGGCGCCTGCGGCGACCTCCTGCAACAGGCGGATCTGTCGCCACATGCCTGGGCCCTGCCGGAGACGCAACGACCAGCGCCGGTCACCGATGCGCGCCGAAAGATGCCACCGCTGGTCCAGCAACACGAGCTGCCACATCCGCGACGGCAACGGCAGGGGCGTCGGGTAGCGGTACGTCGGAAGGCTCACCGCGTGACGCCACACGAGATCCAGGCGAACGGCGCGATACCTGGCCTGCGCCTGCCGCTCCAAGCTGGCAAGCGTCTGCGAGGCGAGCGCCGGAAAGCGCACGCGCGCCTCCGGGTACACGTAGATGGGTGGCATCTTTGGCGGTCGCTCGTCCTCCGGCCGACGCTGACGGTCCCGCGCGTACAGCTCGCTCATCAGCCAATTCGCGCAGCCCGTGGTCTCGGCAAAGGACGCGTGCAGCGCCGTCCGCAGCTCCGCCCAGGTCGCGCCCGACGGACCGGACACCGGCATCGTCACGGCACGCAGCACGAAGCGCCGCCGTTTGCAGGCGGGACACCAGAGCCGTCC
>JBOGIN010000435.1:0-2854 GCA_050742275.1 Vicinamibacteraceae bacterium | reverse complement strand
TGCCTCGATCCACTCGTGGTCGCGCTCGAGCGCCCGCTCGACATCAGCGATGGCCGCCGCCACAACGTCCGGTGCAGGTCCGCCGAGGGTGCGCCGGACGCTGACGAAGTGCTCCGGTGTCAGCGTGCGACGCAGCGCCTCCTCCTCGTAGAGCACCTCTCGCCCCGCGATCTCGCGGGAGAGTCGCCTCAGGGCATCGGTGAGCGGTTCCCAGGCGCGCTCGCGGCGTGCGGCGACCAGCCGCGCGGCAATCTCGCGGCTCGCGTGAAACGGCAGGCCGTGGTCGCGGGTGAGCGCGTCTGCGAGCTCGGTAGTGGTGGTCCAGCCGATCCCGGCGCGCTCCCGCATGCGGGCCGCGTCGATCTCGATACCGTCCAGAGCCGCGGCAGTCAAGGCGGCCGCCCGCGTGGCGTCGCGGAACGTGTCGTGCACGAGCGGCTGCAGGTCATCCTCGGTGTCGACCACGTCGCCGAACGGTGTATTGTGCACGACGACCATCGCACCCTGGGCCTGACCAACCGCCTTGCTGGCGAGCGCACGGGCGTGCTCCACGGCGACCGGGTTGCGCTTTTGCGGCATGATGCTGCTGCACTGGACGTAGCCTTCCGCCAATCGGACGTACCCGATCTCTGCGGTGCACCACAGCAGCAGGTCCTGCAAGACGCGCCCGAGGCCGATCATCCCAACGAGAAGCGCCCCAAGCGACTCGAGCAGATAGTCGACCGTTGCGATGCTCCCGTAGGTGTTGCCGGTTGGCGACGCAAAGCCAAGCAACGCGCTCGTTCGCGTCCGGTCGATAGGGAATCCGGTGCCGGTAATCGCGCAGGCGCCAAGCGGACACCGGTTCGTCGTCTCGTACGCGGCACGGAGCCTGATGTGGTCGCGCTCGATCTGCTCGATGACGCCGAGGAGGTAGTGCGCAAGCGTCGTCGGCTGAGCCGGCTGCGTGTGCGTGTGCGCCGCAAAGAGCGTCGACGTATGCGCCGCCGCCAGCGCGATGAGCGCCTTGCGCAGGGCCACGAGCGCCTCCGCGAGCCGCAGCACGTCCTCCCGCACCAGCATCCGATACATCGTCATGTCGATGTCGTTGCGGCTCCTGGCTGTGTGAAGGCGTCCGGCGACGTCGGCACCGCACGCGTCCGCGAGGCAACGCCCGACGTAGAAGAAGAGGTCCTCACAACAGGCGTCGTATGGCGCGGCGCGCAGATCCTCGTCCCGGAGCGCGCGCATGCCGTCGCGCAACCGTCGGCCCTCCTCGGGGCCGATGATGCCCTGCTCGACCAGCATGACGAGGTGCGCAAAGTCAATCGTGCGGAGCGAGGCGAGAAAGAGCGTCTTGGCGTCCTCGAAGATCTCCTGAAGGACCAGGCGGACGTATTCGGGGGCAAAGGCCATTGAAAGGATTCTAGCCGACCACGGCCTATGCCGAGTTTCAGCCGCGCGCTTTCGTTAAGATCAGTACATAGGCACGGGCCGTGATGGAGTGGAGGGTTGGTGGAAAGCCGCGTTCTGGTACCCACGGAGCGCATCGAGCGCTCCATTCTTCTGATCCGAGGCCAAAAAGTGATGGTCGACAGCGACCTTGCGGAGCTGTACAGGGTCGAGACGCGCTCGCTCGTGCAGGCGGTACGGAGGAACTTGCGCCGGTTCCCGGACGACTTCATGTTCCGCCTCACGAAAGAGAAGTTCGAGGATTTGAGATCACAGATTGTGATCTCAAACCGCGGCCAGGGCGGTCGACGCTACCCGCCGTATGCGTTCACTGAACAAGGGGTCGCGATGCTCTCCAGCGTCTTGCACAGCAGGCGCGCCGTCCAGGTCAACATCCAGATCATGCGCGCGTTCGTACGGCTGCGGCAGATCCTCGCCACTCATGCGGCGCTGGCCCGCAAGCTCGACCGCCTGGAGAGAACGTACGACGCACAGTTTAGGGTGGTCTTCAGCGCCATCCGTGAGCTCATGACCCCACGTGAGCCGAAGCGCCGGCGCATCGGCTTCCGGTGAGGTCCTCGCATCTGCTAGAAGGCTTGACCGATGCTGAAGAAGAAGCGGCCGCCACTCTCCTCGTCGTTGCGGGCGTCGAGCGGCACGCCGAAGTCGGTGCGAATGAGAAACCAGGGTGTTCGGACGCGGAGGCCGACGCCGGCGGATTCGCGGAGCTCGGTCAGCGAGAAGTCGCCGAATTTCTCGTAGACGTTGCCGATGTCGAGGAAGCCGACGCCGTCGAAGATACTAAAGAGCGGCACCCGCACCTCGTTATTGACGATGAACATGGCCTCCCCGCCCAGTGCCTGATTCTCTTCATCGACCGGCCCCACGCCGTTCTGCGCGAAGCCCCGGAGCGTTGTGCTGCCGCCCGCCAAGAATCGCTCGGCTAGCGGGACGTCCGCATCACCGCTCAGGCTCCGGGACAGACCGAGTCGCACGCCGACCGCGTAGACGAAGCGCGGGCGCAGGATCTCGCCGGTGAACCGCTCACGCCGCGTCGGCTCGAGCGGGAAGTACTTGAAGAACTGCCCGAAGTACTTCACGTAGGGATCGGTTGAGCCGAGCTGCGTCGGTGAGTACGAGAACGAGTGCGACAGGAACGACCCGTGGCTGGCGTCGAGCACATCGTCGCGTGTCTCACGCGACAAGGTGGTCGTGAGCGGCGCCACGTTCTCGATCTCTGACCTGCGAGGGAGCTTGTAGGCATTCCACGTCCGCGAGCGCTCGAAGCGATAGCCATAGCTCCACACCCACTGCTGCGCGAGGCGGCGTTCCTGCTGAATCGACACGCCGAAGCGGTCCGCATCGAGGACCTGCGCTTCGTCTGGGTCGTCGGCCAGTGGATTCCGCTCCTGCCGGTAGTAGA
>JBOGIN010000434.1:0-4681 GCA_050742275.1 Vicinamibacteraceae bacterium | reverse complement strand
CTTTCCGGTGAAGAATTCGATTCTACACATCGACGGTCTGTCACGCGGCCTCCTCAAGGTGCCGGCGTCACCGGTGGGGTATCGATTTCGCCGATTCCTTGAGCCGGCCAGCCTCGCGAGTCCCGCCGAGGACGCCCGGCCCCTCGCACGGAATCACGGAGCGCCCCGCGTGGTGGCGATGATGACGAGATTGTTGGCCAGGACGCCGAGGCCCACCCATCGTGCGACACCGTCGACGCCATGATAGAGACACCGGTGCAGTCCATGCCGACGTTTGAGGACACTGATCCGCCCTTCACAGCCGACGCGCCACCGCAAAGCGCGACGGAACCAGCGTTGGCGTTCATGGGCGCGCCGTGCCGGCGTCTTCGAGCCGGGGCGGGGCAACACGACCCGTCGCACGCCGCGCGCCGTGGCGGCGGCTTCATTGGCCGCCGAGGCGAATCCGCGATCCGCCACCGCCAGGTCCGGTGGCTGTCCGAAGATCTGTTCATGCGCGTCGAGCGCGGGCTCCCACAACGTCGAGTCCGCCGGGCGACCGTCGTGCACCGCATACGCCGTGACGATCTGGCCATCGGCTTCTTGAATGGTCACGAGCTTGCCAAACTCGGTCGGCGTCACGATCTTCCCTTTGCGGATCGGCGTGGTGTGCGGTTCGAACAGACTCACGACCTTGTCGGGGACGTGCGTATCGCCCTCGAACACGCGCTGCGTGGTTTGCGCGATCACGCGGTGCACCAACGGGATGATCGTCTGCAGCTGCGTCTGCGCGTGGGCGACGCGTTGACGTGTCGCTGCCGCGACGGTGCGCACGCGTTGGGCCGCGCGGCGCGGCATCGTCGCCGCCTCGCGCAGCACCGCGCGGGTCGTCGCCACCAACCGCCGATAGCTCGCCCCCAGCCGATCCCGCGTCTTGGGACTCCGGGCCGCGTACTGAATGTCCAGCACTCGGCGCGTGACGCTGCGCCGCCGATCCCGCATCGCGCGCCGGCCGCGGCCCACCAGGGTCTCCAGTCGCTTGACGACACGGGTCACGACGCGCACCCCATCCGCCAACAGCGAACTATCCGTCGGATGGTGGATATTCGTCTCGACCACCGTCGTATCGACCCGCATCCGCCGGCCCGTGGTAACGCCCGCCCGGTGCGCCAGCTCGACGACGCGCTGATGCAGCTGCGCGATCACCGCCGGCCCCAGGGCGTTCGCGATCTTCAGAATCGTCTTGGCGTCTGGCCCCGCCGCGCAGCCGATGCGCGCAAACGCCCGATAGACCAGATTCGCGCGACCCTCGTGCTCCAGCTCCGCGTAGCTCCACCGATAGAGATGCTTCAACACGAGCATGCGGAGCACGACTTCCGCCGGGGTGCCCCGGCGGCCGCGTCGACGACTCTGCCGGTACCGGCGCTCCAGGGCCGCGGCGATCACTTCGACGAGCGCTTCGTCATCGATCACCTGATCGATGCGACGCAACTCGGCGGGCCACAGCTTGCTGGCATCGGGCAACACGACTTCCCAGACACTGCGCTCCTGCTGACGGCGTCGGACCATACGACCTCCGCCGTGTCATCGGATCTCGCCTCGACGGCGCGCGCGCGTCCACACTTGCGTGCGATTGCGGTCGGCCAGCTCGCGGGCGATCGCTTGAAAGCGATGCCCCACGCGTCCACGCCTGCCCGGACGGTATCCAGCACGGCGTACGGCACGTGCTGGCTGCGAGTCCGACCCTCGCCCGCCCAATGGGCCAACTGCACCGCCGGGTGCTTCTCGCCGCGCGCGCACCGGCACGTGGGCTTGCCGCAGACCCGCCCGCGCTCGGCCAGCGTCCCAAAAATCATCGCGCGCATCAGGCACTGCAGCTCTTTCCGCGGCACGGCGTCCGAGGCTGTTTCGAGGTGATCCAATGACACGATGGCAGATGATCGCACACCTGATCGACCCATGCAAGCGCCCTCTACACGTCATTCTGCCAAATCCCAACGGAGGCCGCGCTTGATCCTTAACGACTTACGTGGTCATTTCTTCACCGGAAAGTAGTCTCGAAGACGTCGCGCAGCGACCTGGATGGTGCGCGGGTTGTAGAGCATGCTGGTTCCGGCGATGCGGCCGAACGTCGCCGGATCCTGGATGCTGCGCGCCGGGAAGCCGAACTGACGGAGTTGCCGAGCGACGAGATCGAAGGATATCTGCGATATCGGTTGCGTGAACTGCGCCGGCAGGGCGATGCGAAGGTCTTCAAGAAGTGCTCGCAGATGAAGTCGCAGATGAAGCGCGAGGCACTGCAGGAGCTGAACCGCACTGCCAACGAGTCCGCGGGGGGTCTGGGACAGGCTGGATGACGAACCGGAGTTCTGGGACAGTGCTGCGACAGTCTTCGCCAGGAAAGCGAAGGCTGCGAACGAGCGAGTCGCTGGAAACCAGGGTAAAATCAAGAGTCGTCGTAGTCGGGGCGTAGCGCAGCCTGGTAGCGCACCTGCCTTGGGCGCAGGGGGTCGCTGGTTCGAATCCAGTCGCCCCGACCACTTTCCTCAAAAATCCTCGTAACACACACGTACAGCAAGGCTTTGCGTCGAGCGCGTTGCGCATGCGCTCTCGTCACCAATCGCCTTCAGAAGCCACTTTTTGTCTCGGACTGGGCCCAAATTTGGACACCCAGATCGCAGCAGGGCGTGCGGGACGCCTGGAACCAGCTCGCGTCACCGATGCGCGAGCTCGTCCTCGAGCCGCGGTGGTACTTCGAGCAACGCCGGAAAGGCGGGAGCGCGGTGCGCACCGTCGAGGACGAGCGGCGCTTCAGGACTGCCGTCGAAGCGTTCTCCGGGGCTCGGATTCCGGCCATGTATCACCCTGGCGGCAGGATGACGAGGCCGCGCTCAAGGTGATCGGCAGCCCTGCCATCGGAGCCGCGCTGGACTCTGCCGGCGGCCGGTTCGAGCCGCTCGTGCCGCCACGCGCCTACAGCCATTTGGCGCCGCTCGTAAGCGTAGCCCTGACAAGGAGGGCGGAACGAAGCGTGCCAGTCGCCGCCTGCCGACATCTTGACGCCTGTATACTGTAAAGCTACACTTTACAAGTGAGAATCAGGCACTTCGTCCACAAGGCCGTCCGGCGGCTGTTTGAGGATGGCGACCCGAAGGGGTTGCCGCCGGAGACAGTAGACAAGGTGCGCAAGATGCTGGCGTTCCTGCAAGACATGGGCGATGCCGGCGAGCTGCGCGACATCCCGGTCTGGAAAGCGCATCGCCTGACCGGCGACCGCAAAGGGACATGGAGCCTGCATGTCACGCGCAGCTGGCGGCTGACGTTCCGGGTTGAGGGCGACGGGATCGCCGATGTCGATTTCGAGGACTACCACTAGAGCACGAGAAGGAACGACGTTATGCGTATGCATTCCCCGCCGCATCCCGGCGAGTTCATCAAGACCGTGATCATCGAGCCGCTGAACCTGACGGTATCGGCAGCAGCGAAGGTGCTTGGCGTATCGCGGCCAGCGCTCTCGACGCTGCTGAACGGGCGTTCGGACCTGTCGGGCGACATGGCTCTGCGTATCGAGAAGGCGTTCGGCGTGAAGATGGACACGCTGATGCGCATGCAGTCGTCGTGGGACATCGCGCAGACGCGCAAGCGCGAACGCTCGATCAAGGTCCGGCGCTACGAAGCGGCCGAACCGCAGCACGCATAGGACGTCGAGTCGAGCGTCGGGGTGAAGTCTACGATAGTCACCGATGTCGGTTCCTCGTCCCCGCGACGATCTCGCCGGCATGCTCGAGCGTGCCGCATTCCCCGCGCACGAAGGCACGCTCGAATGGGCGGATCGGCACGAGACCCGACTTCCCACTCGACACAAGAACCTACACATGACACCACTGAATAACCTATAGACGGCACGACACAAGAACCTATAGACCGCCTCGCGTCAAGCTGTCTGGAAGGCCATGGCCCCCACGAGAGACTGGCCGAAGCCCTCGAAGCCCTGCACGAACTCCAGGGCTTACAACACCAAGCACTCGGTACTAAAGAGCAAAGGTTCGAGAGCCTAGGCTCAGCTTGGGCTAGGCAGCCTCTCGCGGATGCACGTCTCGCTTGATTCTCTCCGCAGACTCACGCGTCGCCACGTCGAGCTCATAGGCAGCCTGCAGATTCATCCAGAATTGTGGCGTCATGTCGAAGTAGCGCGCGAGGCGCAACGCAGTGTCAGCCGTGATGCTGCGACGACCGTTCACGATCTCGCTCATCCTGGTGACAGGCACCCGCAGGTCACGGGCGAGCCCGTTGATGCTCAGCCCGAGCGGTGTCATCAAATCCTCCCGAAGAACCTCACCAGGATGTACTGGCGGCAGGCGGCGACTCTTCGCCATCATTCCCTCCAACGCTAGTGGTAGTCGACGATCTCCACGTCGTCGGCATCCCCGTCTTTCCAGACGAAGCAAATGCGGTATTGGTCGTTGACCCGAATGCTATGCTGGCCGCGTCTATCGCCGGCGAGCGCCTCGAGCCGGTTACCGGGGAAGGCTGCCAAATCACGGAGCTCGCGTGCCGCATGCAACTGCTGCAGCTTCCGCTGGGCGACACGGGCGACCTGCTGCAGCTGTCG
Source organism: Vicinamibacteraceae bacterium (assembly GCA_050742275.1). Lineage (GTDB taxonomy): Bacteria > Acidobacteriota > Vicinamibacteria > Vicinamibacterales > Vicinamibacteraceae > WHTT01. Next base: position 90 of record JBOGIN010000434.1, on the reverse strand, counting down.
GCTGAACCTGCCCGCGAAGAGCGCCTCGGCCTCGGCACGCTTGAACGACCGAATCACTGCAGCTCAGGGTATAACGTACGGCGTTATACG
>JBOGIN010000433.1:0-4022 GCA_050742275.1 Vicinamibacteraceae bacterium | reverse complement strand
ATCTATCGCCCGGGCGGCAAGCCGCCGCGAACGATCGGCAATCCCATTCCGGGCCATCTATACTTAACGGCGCTCACCAGGACCCGGCGTGGCCGCATCTACGGCGTGAGCACCTACCGCGCTTATTCCCTCGAACGAACGCCCATCCATGTCTACTCCATTGCTCGAACGCCCGCGTGAGCATAGGCGCAGAGAAGAGCTGGGAGCATTCAACCAGCTTGCCGATCGCGCGCCTCATGCGGGGAACGGTCGCCTGCCTCTACCAAGGCGGCCGTGCTGATGGTGCTGGTCGCCTGCACCGTCGCGGCCGAGGGCGGTGCGGCGACCCAATGACGCCGTTTACGGAGGGCCGGCGATCGACCTGCGCCTCAGCCTGTGTGCTGCCGCGCCTCGGGTGAGCCTCACCGCTGCCGGCGGTCAGATCCGCTGAACGCGAACGAGTAGACGCGTCCCTCCCGCAGATAGAAGCGCAGCGTGATCGCCTTGCCGGCGAAGCGGTCCAGGCGGGCCCCGCTCTTCCAGCGCACCGTGTGGTGTGTACTGTCGGAGCGAATGGGATCGCACTCCTCGCGTCCGTAGCCGGGGAGCACCGTTCCGCCGTCGTCGAGCACTTCGACACGCAGCTCACCGCGAACGTCCGCGTTGACGATGAGCGATCCGCCCTGGCCGTGCAAGGCTTTCGTCACGAGCACGCCCTCCTTTGCTCCGGCGTCCAGCGACGCGAAGCCGTCGAGTCGCAGCGTCGCCACACCGATCGCACGCTGCATGCGGCGGCCGTTCTCGAACCAGCCTTGGTGCGCGCGTGCCAAGGCGGCTTGCGAATACGGCAGGTTCCAGCCGGAGTAGTAGACCCAGATGCGGTTGTTGAACACCACCGGCGCCACCTGGAGCACCATGCGGCTGTCCCACGCGTCGCCTGCGCCGCGCGGAAAGTAGTACCGGCGCGGGGACGCGCGCTTCCAAGCGATGCCGTCCCGGCTGTAGACGAGCTTCGCTTCCGCGCTCTTCTTGTGATCGAAGACCCAGAGGAACCCGAGATACATTCCCTCGTACAGGAAGGCCGCGATGCCCTTGAAGTCGCGTCCTTGGTCGGCCGGTCCGGGCGCGATGACCAGCTCGGGCTCCGACCAGGTGACGAAGTCGTCGCTCGTAGCCCGCCCAATGGAGTTCCCCGGCCCAGCCATTCTCGAATAAATGACGTACTTCCTTATCCGTGGATCCCACCCCAGGAGGTTGGAGCTGTGCAAATGGCGAAACCAGGGCCGGCCGTCGCCGTTCAGCGTCCACTCGATCCCGTCGCGCGAATAGGCTTTGACGATGGCCGTCTTGCCCTCCGTCTTGTCCCCGATCCAGTCAACGAATGTCATCTTGTACCGGCGCATGGGATCCGGATCTGTCGAATCCAGGATCACGTTCGGCCGGCGCATCCAGTTCTCGCCCGGACGCAGGATGTTGTTGTCTCGGCTTCCCTCCCACTCGACCTGGCCCAGGTTTTGGCGCTGCCAGCGCAGGCCGTTGCGCGAGATCGCCAGGCACGTTCGAAAGCGTTCTCCCGCCGGCGCGGAGGGGTCCATCTGAGGAGCGACGTAGTACACCCGGAGCTCAGCAGTCTGCTCGTCGTACACAATCGGCCGGCCGTTGACTTCGATAACCCAGTTCTCCCAGGGGCGATCCCCCACGAGAATCGGGTTGTCAGGATGACGCCGCGGCGAATGGAAGACTCGGCTCAGGCCACGCATGGAGGCGATCACGTGGTCGTCGACGAAGATTTGCCGCATCGTTCGCGTGTTGACGGTTGCGTCCTCGACGGCGGCCGGGACCGCCGTGACCAGGACCGTCGCGCCCGCGACTGCTACTGCGCCAATCCCGGCTTTCCATCCGTTCATCGTCTCCATCCTCCCTGATTGTCGAACCGGCGGCCACGCCCTTCTTCGACTCGGACGCGGTCAGCCTGTGGGGAACAGAGGTCCCGTCAGAACTTGAAATATATGAAGCTCTGTTGACCGCCCGCCAGCGCGTAGAGGACGACCAGCGCGCTCGCCGCGAACGTCGCCCACCTCACCCCCCGAAGATCGCCGAGCCTCACGGACAGCCTCCCGACGTCATAGCTCACGGCGTGTACGGTGAAGAAAGCGGCGATGAGGCCAATTTCGAGCGGCCGATCCGCCAGCACGGCGCCGAGGCCGGCGCTCTGGACATCGAAGAAGACCATCTTGCCGGCGTAGTACACGAGGTGCGACGTGTCGGAGAGTTAGAGTCCCCGGACGTGGTGGAAATTCGATCAGCCGGCCGCGGCTAGACAGGTGAAGCGGCCATCGCACATCTTTCCGTGAGTTCTCTCTGGCTGGAGAAGGACGACACGGAGGTGCTGCGACGATGGCCAAGCCCAGAATGGATCTGTCGGCGTTTGTTGGCAAGCTGCTCGAGGAGCAGGATGGGGATGTGCTTCGGGAGGGCATCCGGGTGCTGTCCCAGGCGTTGATGGAAACGGAGGTCGCCGGGCTGATCGGGGCGGACCGATACGAGCGCACGCCGGACCGGACCGGGCACCGCAACGGGTATCGGATGCGGACGTGGGACACGCGGGTGGGTACGATCGAGCTCGCGATCCCGAAGGTGCGACCGGGGACCTATTTCCCCTCGTTGCTGCAGCCCCGCCGGCGCGCGGAGCACGCGCTGCTGGCGGTGGTCCAGGAAGCCTACGTGCACGGCGTGTCGACGCGGAAGGTCGACGAGCTGATGAAAGCGCTCGGCCTCGACGGCGTGTCGAAGTCGGAGGTGTCGCGGATCTGCGGGGAGCTCGATCCGCTGGTCGAGGCCTTCCGGACGCGGGCGCTCACGACCGCGTATCCCTACATTTGGGTCGATGCGACGTACCACAAGGTGCGCGTCAATGGTCGGGTCACCAGTCAAGCGACGGTGGTGGCGGTGGGCGTCACCAGCGAGGGCGAGCGCCAGGTCCTCGGCATCGACGTCGGTCCGTCGGAGGATCGGGCCTTTTGGACGGCGTTTCTCCGGAGCCTGGTGAAGCGGGGCCTGCGCGGGGTGCGCCTCATCACCTCCGACGCGCACGAAGGGCTGAAGCAGGCGATCGCCACGGTGCTGAGCGGGGCCACGTGGCAGCGGTGCCGTGTGCATTTCATGCGGAACTTGCTCGCGAGGGTGCCGAAGGGCGTGCGAGAGGCGATCGCGGCCGTCGTGCGGACGATCTTCGCCCAGCCCGATCACGCCACGGCCCTGACGCAGCTGCGGAAGGTCGCTGACGGCCTCCGCGCACGATTTGCGCAGGCGGCCGCGCGGCTCGACGACGCAGCCGAAGACATCCTGGCGTATCGGCACCTCCCGCTCGAGCATCAACGGCAGCTGCACAGCACGAATCCGCTCGAGCGACTGAACAAAGAGATCAAGCGGCGGTCGAACGTCGTCGGGATTTTTCCAACGCCGCAGTCGGTGATCCGGCTGGTCGGGGCCATTCTGCTGGAGCAAGACGACGAATGGGCCGTGGCCGAGCGCCGCTACTTCAGTGCCGAATCGATGAAGCAGCTCACGGCGCCGACACTGCCGGCGACCGCGCAGGAGATTTTCGCCGCGATCGTATGAATGGAATGATCGGTGTGGGCGCTCGTGGAAACCGCTCTCTGGTTTCCAAGCGGCGGTGGACGACGCTCTTTCCGTCCACGGCTGCGGCAGCGTCCACGCCGTGGTCGAACTCAGGGAAGACGTGCGCGATTTACACCACTTGACGGGACACTACCGTCGGAGATGATGAATATGAGCCAGCCGATGCATGTGAGGTAGAAGGTGCCGGCGATCTTGAGCGCATCCCGGAGCGGAAGCCGAAGGATCGGCCCGTCTCTCACAATCAGCTTGTGCAGCGCCAGCAGACCGCCGTGATACGCGCCCCAAAGGACGAAGTGCCAGGCCGCGCCATGCCAGAGCCCGCCCAGAACCATCGTGATCATCAGATTCCTGGCCTGGCGCAGTGTGCCGCTGCGCCTCCCTCCCAGCGGAAAGTACAGGTA
>JBOGIN010000432.1:0-4134 GCA_050742275.1 Vicinamibacteraceae bacterium | reverse complement strand
CCGCCGGCGGGCAGGCGCTCGCACGATCGATGGACGCTCTGCGCAAGATGGCGGCTGGCGTCACCTCGAAAGTGCTCGCCTTTCGAACGTGACATTCCGTCACGGAGTGCACGATGTCCTGCTCTCGCCCTCCGCCGCTTGCCGGGCGGCTCCTTCGCGCCGCCCTCTCAGGCGAGGAATACGAAGCCATGGCCGGCGATCTCGAGGAGATGTTCCGGCTGGACGTGCTGCCGCGCTGGGGCCAGCGCCGGGCGCGGCGTTGGTTCTGGCGTCAAACGCTGAGCATTCTGTGGGCACGGCTGTTCTCGCGTCGTGCCCGCCCACACCTGGTGCCTCCACGCAAAGGACGTCCCATGCAAGGGCTTCGCTACGACATCCGCTCGGCATCGCGGGCGCTGGTCAGAACGCCCGGCTTCACGCTCATCGCGGTCGTGACGCTCGCGCTGGGCGTCGGCGCGAACACGGCGATCTTCAGTCTCCTGGACAAGCTCCTGTTCGAGTCGCTGCCGGTGGAGCGTCCCCGAGAGCTGGTGATGCTCAATCCCAACGGTAGCCGCGATGGCTGGGTCGCCGGACCCATGACCTGGTCGTACCCGGCGTACACGGGAATTCGCGACCGGCAGCGCGTCTTCACGGGCCTCCTGGCGGAGCGCACGGACGCTGTGAACTTCGCCATCGGACGCGTGACCGAGCAGGTGACCGCGAGTGTGGTGAGCGGCAACTACTTCGACGTGCTGGGTGTCCGCACACTCGTGGGCCGCGCGCTGTCGTCCGACGACGACCGCGTCTTCGGCGGTCATCCCGTCGCGGTTCTGACGCACGGCTTCTGGGTGGAGCGTCTCGGCGGCCGCCCCGACGTCGTCGGCCGAACCATCCGGCTGAACGGCCATCCGTTCACGGTCGTGGGCGTGAGCGAGAAAGGTTTCGATGGCTTGGAGGTGGGCGGATCGGTCGACGTCATCGTTCCGGTGGCGATGCTGCGCCAGGTGGCCACCTACGGCGACGCGCTCACGTCGCGCAGGTCGCACATCTTTCAGATCTACGGGCGCCTGAAGCCGGGGCTGAGCCGCGACGAGGCAGCGGCACAGCTGCAACCCGTCTACCTGGCCGAGCTCGAGCAGGATGTGGCTGCGACGCAAGCGCGTGGGCCGCGAGACGAGGGGTGGAAGCAGAGGAGGCTGCTCCTGGAGGACGGCCATCGCGGGTCGTCTGGGCTGCGGGACGATCTCGCACCTCCACTAACAGCGTTGATGGCAATGACCGGTGTGGTGTTGTTGATCGCGTGCGCCAACATCGCCGGCCTGCTGATGGCGCGGGCAGCGGCTCGTGCGAAGGAGATCTCCATCCGCCTGGCGATCGGCGCGTCGCGCGGCCGGATCGTGCGGCAGTGGCTCGCCGAGAGCACGTTGCTTGCCGCACTGGGTGGGCTGGCTGGCGTGCTCGTTGCGTGGTGGACGATCAATCTTCTGGTGACCGAGGTCAGCGAAGCTGCGAACCGCCTCACGCTCGTGACGAGCTTCCTCGACGGCCGCGTGTTGGCTTTTGCCATCGCATCGTCGCTCACGACCGGCGTGCTCTTCGGCCTGCTGCCGGCGCTCCATGCCTCACGGAACTCGGTGGCGTCGAGTCTGAAGACGAGCGCAGGCGTTGATTCGGGTGGTCAGCTACGCCTGCGCCGAGCGCTCGTCGCTGCACAGGTGGCGCTCGGCGTCATCTTGGTCACGGCGGCAGGTCTCTTCCTCCGTACGCTCGACAACCTGCGGCGCACCGACACGGGCTTTCGCACCGAACGCCTGGTCCATTTCAGTCTCAACCCGGGCCTCGCCGGCCATGACCCCAAGCGCGCGGCCGGCTTCTTTCATCGGGTCCTCGGCGAGCTCCGCGCGATCCCAGGCGTCAGCGGGGCCACGTTGGCGGTGGCGCCTGTGCTCAGCGACTCGACCGTCGGCTTCGGCGGTCTGGAGGTCGAAGGCGTCACACCTCGCGATGGGCAGGACATGCACGCCGACGGCAACGCCGTTGCACCAGCGTACTTCTCCATGCTCGGCATGAAAGTCATTCGCGGTCGCGACATCGACGAGACCGATACCGCGACGTCGCAGAGAGTTGCGGTCGTCAACGAGACCTTCGCGAGGATGTACTTCAAGGATCGGGATCCGTTGGGCCACAAGATCCGTCTGAGCTGGGGCTCGGAAATACTCTACGACCACGAAATCGTCGGTGTGGCGAGCGACGCCAGAATTGCGAACCTCCGCGATCGGCCTCGGCCGAACTTCTTCATGCCTTACACGCAGTGGAACGTGCTGACGTCCGCGTTCGTCTACGTTCGGACGTCCAGCGACGCGGACGCCTTGGCCGCCACCGTTCGTCGGGTCGTCCAGCGGCATGATCCCGCGGTCCCGGTCGTTGGCTATCGCACCGTCGACCAGCAGATCGACCAGTTGCTGCGCCCGGAGCGCCTGGTGGCGACGCTTTCGTTGGCGTTCGGCCTCCTCGCTGCCGGCCTTGCAGCCATGGGCCTGTACGGAGTGACAGCCTTCGCCGTGGCCCGCCGCACCCGCGAGATTGGCATCCGCGTCGCGCTGGGTGCTCGGCGTGTTGCCGTTCTTCGTATGGTGCTGCGCGACGTGGCGGTCATGGCGGCGGTTGGGATCGGTGTGGGCGTGGTGCTCTCGCTCGGCCTCGGGCGCTACGTCGAGTCGCAGCTCTACGGGGTTCCCGCGCGCGACACGCTCACCATTGCCGCGGCCGCCAGCGCGCTCGCGGCGGTGGCCCTGGTGTCCGGATGGCTGCCGGCCCGCCGCGCCAGCCGCGTCGACCCGATGCGCGCCTTGCGTGAAGAGTGATTCTCTGCAGACGTGATGCCAGCCTCGAGCTCTTCCTCCTCGGAGCGTCTCTCGACAATGACCGCTTTCATGTAGCATCAGTGGTGCAGCGGTTTCGGCGCGTGTCAGTTGCGGATCTCGTCTCGCATTTCAGCGAGCGCCGGCCGCGCGCGCGCACAAGGAGTGTCTCAGTGCGCGCTGAACACGCATACGACGCAACGATCGTTGGCGGCAGCTTCGCGGGATTGTCGGCGGCCATCTATCTCGCGCGCGCGCGGCGCCACGTGCTCGTAGTGGACGCCGGCGAGCCTCGCAATAGGTTCGCCCGCACATCGCACGGCTTCTTCAGTCGCGACGGGCACTCACCAGGCGAGATGCTCGCAGCCGCACGCACTCAGTTGCTCGCGTATCCATCGGCGCGTCTCGTCACCGGGCGGGTTGCACGCGTGGTGCGCTCGGCAGAGCATTTCCTTTCAGCGCTCGAAGACGGCGCAGAAGCCCGGTCGCAGAAGGTCGTGATCGCGATCGGCATCGTCGACCTCCTGCCGGACCTACCCGGGCTGCCGGAACGATGGGGCACGACCGTTCTCCACTGTCCGTACTGCCACGGCTTCGAGTTCGCTGGTCAGCGGCTGGGGGTCCTGGGCATCGGCCCCATGAGCCTGCACCAGGCGCTGCTCCTCGCGGATTGGGGCCCTGTGACCTTCTTCACGAACGGCGCGGTCAGCCCGGACGAGGGCGACATGAGGGCGTTAGCGGCGCGCTCCGTGGCCGTTGAATCGGAACCCGTCACGCAGTTGGAGGGGTCAGCGACGACGCTCTCGGGAGTACGCCTCGAGAGCGGCCGGTTCGTGCCGCTCGATGCGCTGTTCGTCGGCCCTCGGACGCGGCTGGCCAGCCCGATCGCGGAGCAGCTTGGTTGTGCAATCGATGACGGCCCGCTCGGAACCGTGATCCGTACCGACGCGGACAAGCTCACGACCGTCCCCGGCGTGTACGCGGCCGGCGACGCCGCACGCGCTCGGCACACCGTGAGTTGGGCGGTGGCGGATGGCGTCACGGCTGGCATGGCGGCCCATCAAGCGCTGGTGTTTCAACCCGACCGGCACTCCGCGAGCGGTACCACACACTCACCTGTGCGTGGCGGCCCTACAGCGCCTTCAGCACCTCCCGCATGAGATGTTGCGCACCCTCGACCCCGTCCCACGGCCCCTCTTCGTACTCGAGCGCGAAGACGCCCGTGAATCCGCCATCGTTCAAGGTCTTCACGCAGCGCGCGAGGTCCACGGACTCCCAGCGGTCCCAGTAC
>JBOGIN010000431.1:0-3662 GCA_050742275.1 Vicinamibacteraceae bacterium | reverse complement strand
CCTGGTGACCGTGCACGACGGGACGTCGCGCTCGATTGCACGCATCAAAGAGCTGTGCGTCAGAAACGAGCGGTTGTTGAGCGAGGGCCCCGGCGCGCTGATGCATCGCATTGTCGACACGATGGTCGACCACTACGCCCCCGAGTTGGACCAGCTCGAAGGTCGGCTTTCAACGCTGGAAGACGACGTGCTGCAAGGGCAAGGCGAACAGGTCGTCCGAAGGGTCATCGAGCTGAAACGCGATGTTGGCCTACTGAAGCGAATTACCGTACCGCAGCGCGATGCCGTGGCCCGGCTCGCTCGCCGAGAGTACCCTGCGCTTGACGAAACCCTGACCTACCGCTTTCGCGACGTCTATGACCATCTCGTGCGCTTCACCGAGGAAGCAAATACGTTCCATGACCGCGTGACGGCGCTGCTCGACGCGCACCTGTCGTTCATGTCGAACCGGCTGAACGAGGTGATGAAGGTGCTGACGCTCATTGCCACCATCTTCATGCCGCTCACCGTGCTGACCGGGCTCTACGGCATGAACGTCACGCTCCCCCTGATGCCGGGCGGAGATGGCGCCCAGTTCTGGTGGATTGCGGGCATGATGGGGGCCGTCGGCTTCGGGATGGGGTGGTGGTTCCACCGGCGCCGGTGGTGGTAAATCCTGAAGTCCTAACCTTTCCCCTTGACCCTCGTCTAACCCCTACCGGATGACGCTCTCGGACGCGGCCGTCGTCGCGCTCGCCTGTGACGGCGACAGTGAAGCCTTTCGCGCGCTCGTCGAGCGTCACGGACGGGCTGTTTTCAGGCTGGCCCACCGGATGACGGGCAGCCGAGCGGACGCCGAGGACATCGTGCAAGAGACCTTTATTCGGGCGTATCGGCAGCTCAACCGGTTCGAATCACGCGCCAGCTTCGGCACCTGGATTCACCGAATCGCCGTGAACTGCGCCATCGATCTGCTGCGCTCGCGTGGGGGCCACCAGGAGGCAGCCTACGACGATGAGCTACTGAAGGAGCCGACACTCGAGCGAGGGACGCCGCGCGATCCGTCGCCGGAGCGGCTGACGCTCAGTCGAGAGGTGAGGGACGCCGTCCAGAACGCCATGGCCAGGCTCAGCCCATTGGAGCGTGCGGCGTTCGTCCTGCGGCACTTCGAGGGGCGCTCGCACGACGAGATCGGCCAGACGTTGGGCCTGGCGACCAGCGCCACGAAGCACAGCGTGTTTCGGGCGGTGCGCAAGATGCGTCTCGCGCTCGCCCCATTCATCGAATCATGACGCCACATCTCACCGAGGATGATCTGCTGCTCCACTACTACGGGGAGACCGACCCGTCGAACGAGCAGCTCGTCGCCACGCATTTGGGCTCCTGCAGCGAGTGCCGCGCGGCGCTCGTCCGTCTGGAGCGTCTGTTGGCGATGGTGAATGCAGGCGTCGACGTCGACGTGCCGCCGACCTTCGAGCGTGACATGTGGCGCCGCCTTGCGCCGCACGTCGTCGTTCGAAAACGTGCCCGGTTCCTTCTTCCGCCGATGATCTGGGGAGCAGCGGCGGCCGGCGTCGTGCTCGCTGCGTTCCTCGTGGCGCAGCTCTGGCCTCCAACCACGGAGCCCAACCTCCCGCCTCGAACCTCGAATGTTGAACCTCGCCCCTCGCCCCTCGAGCCTCGCCCCTCGTCCCTCGCTTCTCGCCCCTCGTTCAGTGAGCGGGTGCTGCTGGCCGACCTCGGAGAGCATTTCGAGCGCTCCGAGATGATGCTGGTGGAGTTGGTCAACGGCTCTCACTACACGCCTGCGGAGATTCGGCGAGAACGAGCATGGGCCGAGGACTTGCTCGCCGACAACCGGCTCTACCGCCAGACCGCCGCGGACGTCGGGAACGCCCAGGTCGCTCATGTCTTGGAGGAGCTGGAGCGCGTGCTCGTCGATGTTGCAGCAAGCTCCCCCACCGCGACTGCGACGGATCTGGAGACCCTAGGACGTCGCACCGAATCGCAGAACTTGATCTTCAAGGTGCGCGTGCTGTCGCAATCAGCGGAGCAAGCATTGGACAGGCCGAGGACGTGAGAGTTGTGAGTTTGTAGCTGGAGAAGAAATCTATGCATTGCCAGAACCGCTCGCTCGTGGCCGTATCGGTCCTCGCTCTCGTGATATTCGCCCAATGGTTGCCGGTGAGCGCGTCGGCTGATCCGCTCAGTGACGCGATGTCCGTGGAGCAGCAGGAAGAGGAAGCGGAGCAGCAGGAAGAGGAAGCGGATCTCTACGAAACGGGTCAGGATGCGCTCAACGAGGGCAAATGGGGCGAGGCCCTCGACCTCTTCCAGCGTGTCGCCGCCATGAAGGGCAGCAGAGCCGACGCGGCGCTCTACTGGAAGGCGTATGCCGAGAACAAGCTGGGTCAACGGGCCGAGGCGCTCGCGACGATCGCGCGGCTCGTGAAAACGTATCCGGACACGCGATACCAGAAGGAGGCCCAGGCCCTGCGCGCCGAGGTCCGCCGCGACGTCGGCCAGCCCGCGCCGCCCGAAGGAGAGGCTGACGACGACCTCAAGCTGATTGCGCTGCAAGCGCTGCAGCAATCCGATCCCGAGCGCAGTGTGCCCATCCTGGCCAAGCTGCTCGAGGGAGCGAGCTCGCTGCGCGTCAAGGAACGCGCGTTGTTCGTGCTCGCTCAGAGCGACTCGGCACAAGCCCGGGACGTGCTGGCCAGGATCGCGAAGGGCGGCAACCCGGATCTCCAGACGAAAGCCATTCAGTACCTGGGTGTGCACGGCGGCACGGAGAGCCGGGCCGTCCTCGCCGACGTCTACCGGACGTCGTCCGACGTGGACGTGAAGCGCCGCATCCTGCAGGGCTTCATGGTGGCGGGCGATCGAGCGCGCCTACTGACTGCGGCCACGAGCGAGCAGGATGCCGTACTGCGCGCCGAGGCCGTGCGGCAACTGGGCGTGATGGGCGCGCACGACGAGCTCTGGCAGCTCTATCAGAAGGAGACGTCGCTCGAAGTGAAGAAGCAGATTCTTCAAGCGATGTTCGTCGGCGGAAACGCGGCGCGGCTCATCGACCTGGCGAAGAGCGAGCCCAACGGCGAGCTGCGGCGGACGGCCGTGCGCAACCTCGGCCTGCTCGGCGAGCAGCGCTCGGGAGCGGCTCTCGTGGAGATCTACGCGGCGGATCGCGACGTAGACGTACGGAAGGCGGTGGTCGAAGCGCTCTTCATTCAGCAGAACGCTGAGGCGCTGGTCGGCCTCGCCCGTAAGGAGAAGGACGACACCATGCGCCGTGAGATCGTGGAGAAGCTTTCGCTCATCAGGTCCAAGGTGGCGCTCGACTACCTGATGGAAGTGTTGAACAAGTGACCGAAGGAGAGGATCAATGTCGTTCATGCCGTGCCGCGTAACCGTCGCTCTCGTGGTCCTCGCAAGCGCACCCATGCCTTTGCGCGCGCAGGAGCCGTCACTCTCGAATGCCACGCTCGTGGAGAAATCGGTGACAGCGCTCGAGGGAGACTTTCGCGCCCTTGTCGCCGAACAGCAGGATGCGGCGTGGATTGGCTACGCCATGCCGATCGTTGATGGCGAGCGCCACATGTGCTGTGGCAACTGGAATGGTGGGAGCTGCTGCGGGAGTTGCCGGTTGGAAGGCCGATCGGATGAAGGCACGTCGATGA
>JBOGIN010000430.1:0-8607 GCA_050742275.1 Vicinamibacteraceae bacterium | reverse complement strand
AGGGAGGGCCGTTCCTACTTCCGCTTCCCCAAGCTGCAAGAGCCCGTGCCCGGCGCCGCGCGCAAACGCCTCCTGAAGCCGGCTCGACACATCCGCGGGCAGCTCCGGCGCATCCTCCACCGGCTCGAGCAGCAGGTGACCGTGTGGGGTCAGGACTGGTGAGAGCGAGGCCATCGCGGTCAGGATCTCACGGCGGGGTTTCACTCGTAGCGCAGGGCGGTCATGATTCGTCCGTCGTTTCTCCGCACAGGCGCGCCACATCGCTGAGATCCTGCTGGCGTCCAACCAGGCGCTTGTTGGTGAGAAAGTCGTCGCGGCCGAGAATGGCGACGCTTAGCCCCTCGATGGTCACCGTGACGCGCCGTTCCCACGCCTCCGGAAAGGAGACGCCGGAGATCCCAGTCAGGATGTCGATTCGACTCGGAGGTAAACCAATCTGGAATACTACGGTTGGCAGACGAAGGTCGTCCGTCGTGAGATCGTGCAGCGGGGCGCCGAATCGTTGCAGAGCGCGAAGCGCGCGTACGGCATTGTCGGACGTTGGATTGATCCACACATCGAGGTCGCCTGTCGCGCGCGGGTGGCCATGAACGGCGAGAGCATGGGCCCCGACAATCAGGAACTCAACGCCCTCCTCGGACAATACGGACAACATGTCGAGAAAGTCGCGGTTCATGCCAACGTCCGTCCTTGAACATCCAGCTCTGCAGCGTCAGTTGCCACACCATGGCAAGACGCTCGGCTGGCGTGGTCGTTCGCAGGTCCGGCGACGCCTCGTCGGCGAGGGATATGCGACGAACGGGATACTGGGAACGATCTGTCATACCGATCGCTTCGAGTATACCGCTTGCCTTGACACGCGCCCATGAAGGCGAATATATTCGCCCTACGCGAAAACCTTCGCGATCTGGAGCCGCATGCCGAAGCTGACGACCGTCGATCTCACCCGCCGCGAAAGTCAGATCATGGAGATCCTGTATCGCCGCCGCCGCGCGACGGTCGAGCAGATCCGAGCCGAGCTGCCGGAAGCGCCGAGCCCATCGGCCGTCCGGAAGCTGCTGGACATCATGATCGAGCGCGGTCTTCTCGCGCGTGAATACGACGGCCCGCGCTACGCGTACTTTCCCGCCGTGCGACCTGAAGAAGCGAGACGCTCCGCGCTGAAACAACTGGTGCGGACGTTCTTCGATAACTCGCCCGGCTCGGCGATTGCGGCGCTGCTGGACATGACGTCGACACCGCTTTCCGCCGCCGACTATCGGCGGTTGAGCAGCTTGCTGAACCGCGTCCGCATACGGGGAGATGAGCCATGAGCCCCTTGTTTCTCGATCCCGCCCTGTCCGCCGCTCTCTGGATCGCCATCAAGGCGTCGGCGCTGCTCGCTGTCGCCGCAGTCGTGCAGGGCCTCATATACCGGCGGTCGTCTGCCGCGACACGCCACCTGGTGTGGACGCTTGCCGTTGTCGGTGTGCTGCTGCTCCCGATCCTCTCGTTCGCATTGCCAGGATGGGCGGTTGTGATTCGCGAGACGACGAGCGCCGCTGACCGAGCGACGGCGGTGGACCGCGTCGAGGAGGCGGCAGATCTGGCACGCGCGTCGGCGCCTCGTCCCGCAACGACCGAGTACGACCCGGTTCCGCGGCGCGTCGTCAGCATGTCGTGGCCGGCCGTGGTTGCGGGCGTATACGCCGCCGGCTTGCTCGTCATGCTGATGCATCTCGGGATCCAGCGCTGGAGCGTCCGGCAGCTCGCGCGTCGGACGTCCGATGTGCGAGACCCGGAGTGGATGCGGCTCCTGACCGAGTGTGCGGCCAGCATGGGGGTCCTTCGCCCGCTCCGCCTGCTTCGAAGCCGCGAGCGCAGCATGCCGATGACCTTCGGCACACGGCATCCCACAATCCTGATCCCTGCCGTCGCCGACACCTGGTCGGTGGACAGACGACGGGCCGTGGTCCTTCATGAGATGGCGCACGTGACACGGTACGATTGCCTGACGCAGCGACTGGCGTTCGCGGCCTGTGCGCTGTACTGGTTCCATCCGGTGGTGTGGTATGTCGCGCGGCGATTGCGCGTCGAGCGGGAGCTGGCGTGCGACGATCGCGTGATCGCAGCAGGCACTCCGGCACGCGAGTACGCCGGCCACCTGCTCGAGATCGCGTATGCGCTCGACAGACACCGGGCTCCGGCGCTCGCGGTGAGCATGGCGCGTCCAAGTCAGCTCGAAGGTCGAATGCTCGCCGTGCTCGATGTCGCGCGCAACAGGTGTGTTCCCGCGCTGCGCGCGCGTCTTGCCGGGACGGCTGTGGCGGCAGCGGTGTTGCTTCCGCTGGCGAGTGCCACGACAACGGTCGATGCGGCGGATCCGCAAGCGGATCGCATTCCCGCGGCGGCTGTTGTGAAAGCGGTCCCGGCGCAGCACCAGACGACCGCTCCGTCATCGATGGCGAACGAGCCGCTGCTGGAGTCGGCGCAGCGCGTTGTGCGTGCTGGTGCAGCGGCGATGGGCGTCCCGCAGGACGAGCTGCCCGGCACCTGGGAGATCCGCCCAGCCGACAGGAAGGGCATGGTCCACCTGCGACTCGTCGAAGGGGATTCCTCCTCCGGTTCCACCATGGCCATCGCGCAGCTGGAAGGGCTGACAGCAGCGCAGCTCGGTGGCGCAGATGGCCCCGTTCAGTTCCGGCTCCGGCGTGATGCGGGCACGTTCACGTTCGACGGCGTCATGCGCCGCGGCGTCGGCGCGGGCACGTTCTCGTTCACGCCTGACCCGAGGTTCCCCGAGGAGCTGGCGAAGCGCGGATTTGCCAGGCCTGACGCGCGCGAGCAGTACCAGATGGCGCGACACGATGTGGGATACGCATTTCTGGACGAGTTGAACGCCCAGGGTTACGCGAAACTTGACACCTCTGAGCTCGTTCGCGCCGGTCAGCATGGCGTGGACGTGGCCTATGTGAAAGAGCTGGGCGCGCTCGGCTACCGGCTCGGATCCCTGGCGCCGTTGATCGAGCTCAGGGACCACGGCGTGACCCCTGCCTTCATCCGTGGGCTCGCGGACCAAGGGTACAAAGGCCTGTCGGCCGATGACCTGCGCCAGGCACGCGACCATGGCGTGACCCCGGAGTATGTGCGGGCAATGCGCGACGCCGGCTATGCGTCGGTGCCGATCGACGAATTGATCAACGCCAGGGACCATGGCGTGACTGCGGACTTCGTTCGCGAGCTCAATGCTGCCGGCCACGGCAAGTTGCCTCTCGACCAACTGATTGCCGTTCGCGATCACGGCGTGTCGCCGGCGTATGTCCAGGAGATGCGTCAGCTCGGGTATGCGCTTCCCGTCGAGGGGCTCATTCGGGCGCGCGATCATGGCGTGAGCGTTGACTTCGTGCGGGAGCTGGCTGGGCTCGGCTATCGCCAAGTCCCGATCGATTCGCTGGTCCGACTCCGCGATCACGGCGTGACGCCGGAGTACGTACGAGAACTGACGGCGCTCGGATACAAGGGGCTGACGGTCGAGGAGCTGGTGACGCTGCGCGACCATGGTCTGACACCGGAGCGCATCCGCACCGCCAATGCCCGCGCTGGCAGCCGCTTGCCGATCGACCTCCTCAAGTCACTCGCGGCCGGAGGGATGCGCTAGGAGGGGAGTTGACCGATCGGCGGAAGGTGGTTACTGACACTGACGTCGATCAAACATTTGACAGGCGCCTCTCGTATCAATCTCACGTTCGCGCAAGAGACGTGCCGAACTCGTTCTGGAACGAGTCCGGCACCATTCTTGTGCCACCTTTCAATTCACAGGAATGCCAGGGAAGTGCCGTCAGCCCATTAATGCCGATGGCTCTCCGGCATGCCGAGCCGCTGCACGGTCTCGCTCTCGAAGTCGAACTCGATCAACACAGCGGGCTCGGTTCCGAGAACGCACCCGTCGTGTCCCGGGTCGATGGCGAGCACCTGCGGCGCCATGAAGTCTCGGGCGCAGCCGTCCGGATACTCGATCCTGATCTGGCCGCGGGCGAGAAATCCCACGTGCGCGTGCATACAAAGCTCGGTGCCGACCATCGACTTCATGTGCGTCGACCAGCGGAATCCAGGCGGATACACCATGCGCTTCACGCGTGCGCTGCCGGTCCTGACGACATCGAGTGCGACACCGCCGACCTCGCGGTGGTCGGCGCCGTCGATTGGGGCGAGAAGCGAGTCTGTTGGATGCATGGTGGGCCTCCTGCACGGCCCCGCGCGCGATCGACCCTGACACTCGACGCTCCCAAGGCGTCCCGACCCGCGGGTCGCATCGACGGCCGTGCGAGTACACACTACCAGAGCTGCCGCGACGAGACGAGGTCAACGTGTTTGATCAAGCGCCTCGACGACGATCGGTACGCCCGCAATCACGTTCTCTTCTAAAGCAAGGCTATCACCGCGCAAGCCCTGGTCCATGTCCAGGCGACAGGGAAATCAACAACATTCGACAGAACGTTAATCGGTCTAGGAGCGCCAAAACAGCGCCGTCAAGCGAATGCGCCGCTTGCGACGATGTTTGAAGTTATGTGATTATGTGAGACCCTCGAAGCCGATGCTTTCTCAACAGCGCCAAGCCGCGATCGCCGAACGGATCCGCAGTCATGGTGCGGTCAGGGTGGCTGACCTGGTCGCCGAGTTCAACGTGTCCGACATGACGATCCGGCGGGACCTCGATACGCTGGCAGGGCGCGGCCTGGTCACCAAGGTGCACGGCGGCGCCACCACGATCGATCTCGGCTCGACCGACGAACCGGGGTTCGCGGCCAAGGCGGCACGGCAGCAACGCGAAAAAGAGGCAATCGCCCGCGCCGCCGCGACCTTGGTCCATCCCGAGCAAGCCATCGCGCTGTCGGCCGGGACGACCACGTGGACGCTGGCGCAGCGCCTGACCAGCGTGGCCCGGCTCACCGTCGTGACCAATTCCGTCCCGGTGGCCGACGTGTTCTACCGATCGGCACGAACGGATCAGACGGTCATCCTGACGGGCGGGATCCGCACGCTGTCGGACGCGCTCGTTGGCCCGTTCGCGGTCGACTCGCTCCGGGCGATCAACGTCGACCTGCTGTTCCTGGGCGTGCACGGCGTCAGTGCCGACGCGGGGTTCACCACGCCGAACTTGATGGAGTCGGAGACCGACCGTGCGCTCGTGCGATCAGGCCGCAGACTGGTGGTCCTCGCCGACCACACCAAATGGGGAGTGGTCGGCATGTGCACCATCGCCACGCTCGCCGACGCCGACGTGCTGGTCACTGACGCCGGTCTCCCCGAGCCCGCACGGCAGGTGCTCTCGGCACAGATTGGACATGTGATCGTCGTCGATCCCGAGACGCCGGAGCGCCAATAATCGCCGTCGCCGTCCGGCAGCGCGCACGGCCCTTCAGCGCCGCTCAAAAGTACACCTTCAACGCGAGCTGTATCTGCCGGGGGTTGTTCGCCAGCGAGTTGACCACGCCGAACGTGGGGTTGCCGAAGACCTGGCCTGGCGCGGCGAACTGCGAATGATTGAAGAGATTGAAGACTTCCGCCCGGAGCTCGACGCGTCTGTCGTCCATGATCCGAAAGCGCTTGAACAGCGAGAAATCCAGGTTGCTGATTCCGTCGGCACGGACATTCGGCAGCACGCGCGGGGCATTGCCAAACGTGAACGGCGCCGGTTGACTGAAGACGCTGGTGTCGAACCACTGGGCGAGTTGCTCACCGGTCGAGCGGTTCCCCGCCAGGCTGGCATGTCCATCGATGTTCGGCCGCTGCACCGCGGAAAAGGATTCGCTGTTGTTCTCGGCATTGACGATGGCGAGCGGCACGCCGGTAGCGAGTGTCAGAATCCCGTTGATCTGCCAGTTGCCCAGAATCGCATCCACGAGCGGATGCATGGTGGATCCCAGAGCCTTGTCCCTTCCGACCGGCAGCTCGTAGACAACGCTTCCGACCAGCCGCTGGCTGACATCTTGCGCGGAGAGCGATCGACTGGCGTCGCGGTTGAACACATCTTGGTGTGTCGGCGCCGGCCCGAGGAATCCAACCGCCTGCGAAGAGTCGTCAATCAATTTGCCGGCGGTGTAGGCGGCGAGAAACGTCAGGCCGTGCGAGAACCGCTTCTCGACGCGAGCCTGAACGGCATGATAGATGGAGCTGGCCGAGGCGGGACGAAAATTGAACACGTTCAGGAATTGCGGGAAGGGGCGCAGGAGCTGGGCGCGTGAGATCTCCAGCTGCGAGAGCGGTCCCGTCTCGACGTATGGTTGGAACGGATTGGGCACCAGCTCTTGGAGGTCCGTGCCGAGCGCCAGTTGCTCGCTGCTCAACTGGTTGATCTGGTGTCCCAACGGTCCGTCCGCCAGCTTCACACCACGGCTGCCGGCGTACGCCAGCTCCACGACGATGTTCCCGCCGAGCTCCCGCTGGAGACCGACATTCCACTGCTGCGAATAGCCCACGCGGTTGCCTCGGTCGATGGCACCGTCGCGGCCGGTAGCGCCGAGGCTCTGTCCGAGGCTCGTCAACAGCCCGGAGTCCGGCGCGGTCGGCTGCGCAGTACCGCTCGGAAAGGGATTCGACAGAAGGTCGTTCGGCCTCACGCCGTCGCGCGAGGTCGCCATCTCGGTGGCCTGGATGAATCCGCTGATTCCGGACGCCCACCCCGAGGCCGTGCAGACGCACTGCGTGTAGAAGATGCCGTAGCCACCCCGAAGCACCATCGTCGGCGACAGGGCATACGCGAAGCCAAGCCTCGGGGCGACGTTGTTCCGGTCGGTGTCGAACTGCGAGCTCGGATTGCCATCCACGCCAACGAACCGCAGACCGCCGTGCAGGTCCGGAATGCCAACCTCCTCCGCGATCGGGGAAGGCGTATTGAAATCGAAGAAGCTGAGTTGATCGTCGCGCTCCGTGCGCGGCGTTTCCAGGTCGTAACGGAGGCCGAGATTCAGTGTGAGCTTCGACGTCACCTTGAAGTCGTCCTGAATGTAGAGGCCAAGATAGCGGCTCGTCGTGTAGACGCCAGGCACGATGTTCGCTCCGCCAGACGAGGGGACGCCGAGTAACAGGCCCGCCACCGCGTCGCCGCGATCCGGTCCGGGCAGGTTCGGATCGGGTCCCTGTGTGAAGGCGCGGCTGAACGAGAAGGCGCCGCTGGTATCCGCGCCAACCACCTCCGAGGATTGATTGATCCGGAAGTCGACGCCCGACTTCAGCGTGTGGCGGCCGCGAACGTTCGTGAGGCTGAAGGCCGTCGTGTACGAGGTGCCAACCTGATCCAGGAAGCCGCCCCCGCGTCCGAGCGAGGCGTAGTTCGTGAAGCTGAAGTTGGGGAAATCGAGCGGTGCAACCAGCTGGCTGTCGAGGCTTGCGGGGAAGCCTAGCTCGGTCAGCGAGAAGCCTGCCGGCGCGTTCGTGCTCCACTCACGGTCGAGACGCGTGACGCCGACGCGGGCTGTCATGAGCAGCGTGGGAGACTGGATGCGGTCGTACTGCAGACGCAGGCTCCTGCTTGGAATGCTGTCGCCCGTGAAGACGCGCGTATCGGCGATGTTCTCGTAGAAGTTGGGCGGTGTGTTCTCGAACCTCCGGGACGCGAGCCCGAGGGAGACCTTGTCTTTCGACCCTGGCACCCAGTCGAGCTTGACGTCGATCTGGTCGGTATCAAGCGCCGATGTCTTGCTGGAAAAGAAGTTGTTCGCGCCGGTGCACGCGTCCCCTGCGACGTTCGGAGCGGGAAAGAAATCGACGATGCGCTGGCCGACGGGATCTTGCCGGTCGAGCGGAACGACGTTGTTGGGGAATGGGTCGCGGATGAACCCGCCACCGGCGGGATTCGGTCGAGTCGAGAACGGATCGAAGATCTCCACGGGCGCACACGTCCCGTCGGAAAGCCGCTTGCGGCTCTGGCTGAAGTCTCCCCGACGCTCCGCTTCTGTCGGAACGGTTGCGGTCAGCGTCGTCTGCGGTCGTTGGCGGAGTCCTTCGTAGTTGACGAAGAAGAAGGCTCTGTCGCTGATGATGGGCCCACCCAACGCCCCGCCAAACTGATTGCGCTTGAAGCTTCCCAGCTCGGTGCCCGCGCGGTTGGCGAAGAAGTCGTTGGCGTCCAGCGCGCTGTTGCGCAGGAACTCGTAGGCGACGCCTTCGAGCTGGTTGGTGCCAGACTTGATCACCATGTTGACGATGCCGCCTGCGCTGCGACCGTATTCGGCGGCATAGCTATTGGTTTGAACCTTGAACTCCTGGACGGCGTCCGGCGAGGGGAACATCGACGCGACCAGGATCGGGTTCGCGGCCGGGACCGAGTTGGTGATGCCGTCAATCAGCATCTCGCTCGTGTTGCCTCGGGCGCCGTTGATCATGAGGTTGGCCGAGCTATTGAAGAGGTCGCCAAACGCCGGGCTCGGGATCACGCCGGCAGAGAGCGACGCGAGCTGGAACGCGTTGCGCGTATTCAACGGCAGATCGCGCACCTTACGGTTCTCGATCACGCTGCCAAGCGCCCCGCTCTCGGTTTCCACGAGCGGCGCCGCCCCAGAGACCGAGACGCTTTCCGTCGCTTCGCCGACGTTGAGGCGCAGGTCGATCCGCAACCTGTCGTTCACC
>JBOGIN010000429.1:0-6940 GCA_050742275.1 Vicinamibacteraceae bacterium | reverse complement strand
CGCCCGTGTGTCCGTATGCCCCTGCTTGCTCAGGGTACGGGCGGTGTCCCTGGTTCTCCGCTTCGTGATGTGACTCGTGTTGCGCCCCGTCCTTGCTCCCAGGCGAGTTGTTGCCGAGATGAGCGCCCTGCCAGGCGCAATTGGCGTGACCGCGTGGCGCGCGCTGTTGCGGTTCCTGAATAGCAACAATCTCACGCTGGCCTCGTCGATCGCGTTCTACGCGCTCCTGTCACTCGTTCCTTCTCTCTTGCTCCTCTTGTCGTTGCTCGGCATGTTCACCGCCGACCCGGGCGAACAGGAAGAGGTGCGCGATTTCGCGCTGCATTACTTCCCAGACGAGTTCAGGTTCCTAGAAAGCCAGATCGCGCGTGCGCATGAGAGACGGGTCTCGCTCGGGGTGACAGGCAGCGTGCTGATGACGTGGGCGGTGCTTGGCTTCTTCGGCGCCGTGACCGGGGCCATCAACCACGCGTGGGGTGTGGACAAACACCCCAGCTTTCTAAAGCACAAGCTGGTCTCCTTCATGATGCTCCTGGCGGCCGCCGCGCTGTTCGTGACCGGCCTCCTCTTTCTCAGCGCTCGCAGTATTGCCGGCGCGGAATGGTTTGCCATCGTGCTGGAGTATCTGCCCGACCTCCGTGTGCTCCGAAGTCTCCTGTTCGAGTGGGCGTCGACCGTCGTCTTCATCGTCTGCGTCGCGCTGCTGTTTTACTTCGTGCCCAATACGAATCGCGTGCGCTTTCGTGACGTGTGGCCGGGCGCGATCCTGACCGGGCTGCTCTGGCGCGGTGCCCTCTTCGGCTTCTCGTGGTACGTGCGCGAGCTCTCGGGATTCAGTGTCCACGGGTCCCTGGCGGCGGTCGTCGTCTTTCTGTGGTGGGTGTTCCTCTCCTCGGTCATCCTGCTCTACGGCGTGGAGTTCACCGTCGCGTGGGCCAGAAGGGGGCAGGGATCAGGGATCAGCAGGCGTCAGGCCTGAACCCTGCTGACCCCTGACCCCTCAGTCAGTAGAAGCGCTCCGGTCAGCGTAGAGCTGGATTGCCAGCGCGATCAGAAAGACGACGAGCGCGATGCCGGCGAGCGCGAGCAGAACGACGAGAAGCGTGCCCATCCTCAGGATTCAGGGGCGATTCTACCGCAAGTGGCATCGCCATGCGCCGCCGTTGGTATGCTGTGAGACGGGGGTGTTGAGTGTCCAACCGACTTTCGCACGAGAGCAGCCCGTATCTCCTCCAGCACGCCGAGAATCCAGTCGACTGGTATCCCTGGGGAGATGAGGCGTTTGCCGCCGCTCGTGCCATGGACCGGCCGATCTTTCTTTCGGTTGGCTATTCGACCTGTCACTGGTGCCACGTCATGGAGCACGAGTCGTTCGCGGATCCCGCCATTGCGCGGGTCCTCAACGAGCTCTTCGTTTCCATCAAGGTCGACCGTGAAGAGCGGCCGGACGTGGACCGCGTCTATATGACGTTCGTCCAGGCGACCACCGGCAGCGGCGGCTGGCCGATGAGCATTTGGCTGACGCCCGACCTCAAGCCCATCGTGGGCGGCACCTACTTCCCGCCAACCTCGCGCTGGGGGCGACCTGGTTTTGTCGACGTCCTGCAGCAGATCGACGAGCTGTGGCGCACCGACCGGGACCGGCTCGTCGCGTCGGCCGACACCGTCACCGAACGGCTTCGAGAAGCCGTCAATCCGGCCGCGGAGGGCGTCCCTGCCGCTGCGCCGAACGTGCCCGGGCCGCACGCCCTGAAGGACGGCGTCGAGTCGTTTGGCGCTGGATACGACGCACGTTACGGGGGCTTTGGCGATGCGCCGAAGTTTCCGCGCCCCTCAGAGCTGCTGTTCTTGCTCCGCGAGCACGCGCGCACGGGTGACGACAACCCCCGGGAGATGGTGCTCGAGACGCTGCGCGCGATGGCGCTCGGCGGCATGCGTGATCATCTGGGAGGTGGATTTCATCGCTACAGCGTGGATGCACGCTGGCGCGTTCCACATTTCGAGAAGATGCTCTACGACCAGGCGCAACTGGTGCTCGCGTACCTCGAGGCAGCTCAAGCCAGCGGCGATGCGTTCTACGCAGCGGTGGCGGACGACACGCTGGAATATGTGCAGCGCGAGCTCACCGACGGCGAGGGCGGTTTCTTCTCCGCGGAGGACGCTGATAGCGTGCCGCCCGAATCCGCGAATGAGCCAGGCGCGCGGAAGACCGAAGGAGCTTTTTATCTGTGGAGCGAACAGGAGCTGAGCGCGCTGCTCGATGCGGACGAAGCGGCGATCGTGCGCGCTCGGTATGGCACCGAGCCTTCGGGCAATGTGCCGGAGGATCCGCACGGCGAGCTCGGTGGCAAGAACATTCTCTACATCGCGATGTCCGCGGAGGACGTGGCGGCCCGCGCGCGGCGCTCGCAGGGCGAGGTGGAGGAGGCGCTGCAGCGGGCACGCGCCCGCATGTTCGCGGCACGCGCCGAACGTCCACGGCCTCACCTCGATGACAAGGTGCTCACCGCCTGGAATGGGCTGACGATCGCCGCCTTCGCGAGGGCGGCGCGGTTGCGGCCTGGCCAGACCGACGCTGTGGCTGCCGAGCCTCGTTATCTGACCGCCGCCGAGCGCGCGGCACGCTTCATCGTGACGCGGTTGTGGGACGACTCGCGCCAGATTCTGCGACGCCGCTATCGCGCCGGTGACGCGGCGATCGATGGCTACTGCGAAGACTATGCCTTCACGATCTGGGGACTGCTCGAGCTGTTCCAGACAACAGGCGCTGTCGAGTGGCTCACGTGGGCTCTGACGCTGCAAGCGCGGCAGGATGCGCTGTTCTGGGACCCGGCAAACGGCGGCTGGTTTGGAACGACCGGCGAGGACCCCTCGGTGCTGTTACGGCTCAAAGAGGACTACGACGGGGCCGAGCCTGCGCCCAGCTCCGTGGCCGTGCTGAACCTCATCACGTTGGGGCATCTCACCGCCGACGCGGGCGCGCTCCACAAGGTAGAGCTGACGCTCGCGCGCGGAGGCGAGATCATCGGCCGCGCCGCGCGCGCCGTGCCCTTCATGATGGCGAACCTGTCGGCGTATCACGCCGGCATGCAGCAGGCTGTCATCCTCGGTCCGCGCGATCGCGACGACACGCTGGCGTTGCAGCGCCGGTTGGCGTCTGTCTATCGGCCCTTTACTGTGGTCGTGCCGGTCGCGCCGGAGGAGCAGCCCAAGCTCGCCGAGCTGCTGCCGTTCATCGCGCCCATGACGATGAGGGATGGCCGCGCGACGGCGTATGTCTGCCGTAACTTTACGTGCGACGCGCCGGTGACGGATCCGGAGGAGCTACGACGGGCGCTGAGAGAGAAGGGATGAGCAGAAAGGGGCCCCGTGTATTGGCCTCGATGACGCGGCATTGTACATGTGTGCGAACGGTCAGCGCCAGCGTGCCGCGCGCGCTCTGGCTCACAGCCTTGCCCGTCGCAGCAGCTGCGCGTTGATCGCGACAATTACGGTGCTCACCGACATCAGGACGGCGCCGACCGCGGGATGCAGCACGATTCCCTGGCTGGCAAGCACACCCGCGGCAAGTGGGATGGCCACAACGTTGTAGCCGGCAGCCCACCAGAGGTTCTGCACCATCTTCCGGTAGCTGGCTTTACTCAGCTCGATGATGCGGGGCACGTCACGCGGATCGCTTCGGACGAGCACCACGTCACCCGCTTCAACGGCCACGTCAGTGCCGGCACCGATAGCGATCCCGACATCGGCCGTCAGAAGTGCCGGCGCATCGTTGACCCCGTCGCCCACCATTGCGACACGTTTCCCGTCCCGCTGCAGCTCCGCGATCGTTGCGGCCTTCTGATCGGGGAACATCTCCACGCTGTGACCAGCGTGTTTGTCATGGCCGGCGTGCGAAGCAGGGGAGACCGCTTGTTTACCATCGCAGCAACCTAGGCCCCAGCTTCGCGCCAATCATCCCGCACAGCGCAATGGGTCCGCTGTACCAGACGGCAATGAACGGCAGCGAATCATCGGCGCAGTGAAACGCATAAGCAACCGCCCCGAGAGCGCCAGCGACGAAGCCCGCGACGGCGCCAGTGCGCGTCAGGTTCGTTGGCGCTCCCTTCCGCAAGGCCCAGACGAGGACCGCGAAGGGAATGATCGCAAACAACGGGATGCAGAGCAGGCACAGCGCCCACTGCGTGTCCCGAATGATGGGCGCCCAGGCGCCAGACGGTCCCGCCAACAACGTGGTGAGGGCGGCGAGCCCGATGAGTACAAACGGCAGGAACAGGAGCGCGAAAGACGTCCGTCCCTCTCGTCCGGGGTACATCGCCGTGATCAAGAATGCGACTCCTGCACTGATCACGGCCAACCCAAAGCACACCTTGACCGCGAGAAATGCGAGATGGGTCGCACTGCCACCGTCGGCTCGCAGGGCCAACGTGACCAGCATCACGCAAAACGCGGCAACCCCACCAACGATGACCGCCCAAATCAGCGTTCTCTCGATCCGTCTGGATGGGACGGGCTCGAGGTTCGTGCTGAGGGCGTCGATGAGCTGGTCCGTCTTCATCGGGAGCTCTCCCTTCGGATCAGCTCCGCCACCGCCCGCAAGCCGCGATGGATCGAGACCTTCACGGCCGATTCGGACATGCCGGACCGTGCCGCCGCCTCCCTCACACTCAAGCCATCCAACTTCACATCCTGGATGGCTCGTCTCATCTTTGGTGATACACGGGCCAACAGCTTCTCCAAATCGACGCTGCTCTCGACACCGTCGGCGTCGTTCTGAGCCATTGCCTCCTCGGTTTCTTCTATCGAGATGTCCTGCATGGAGGCTTTCGTGCGGCGCAGGTAATCCAGGAACTTGTAACGCGCGATGGCATACATCCAGGGTGTGAACGGCCGTGAGACGTCATACGTGTGCCGGCGAGTGTGGATCGCCATCAGCGCCTCTTGGACGAGGTCCTCGGCTTCCACCGGGCCTCGATTCACGCGAGCAAGCCGAGCCCTGAAATAGGCACGCAATCGCCGACTCAGCTGTGTCAGCAAGACCCTGTGGGCGTCCGCATCGCCGCCAAGGCTCGCGATCATCAGCGGTCGCAGCTCGAGCTCAGTCGACTGGACATCCACCATGTAACCGGTTCGGACGCACGTGCGAACTTCTCTGATAGAGGCCGTTTGAACAGGAGCACAACGATGGACAAGATTAGCAAACAACTACTGGCGTTGAGTGGCGCCGTACTCGTCTCCGGAACGATCGGGTTTGCCGAACCGTTGCGCCAGGGCACCGAAGTGAATCCACCGGCGAGCCGCGACACGCGGGAGCTGGTGGCGCGTAACATCGGTCCGGGAGAGCACCTGCGGCTCCGCGATCATTTCACGGCACTGGCCGCCAAGTACACAGCCTCGGCCAACCGCCACGCTACCATGCGCCTGGCCTACCGCAACCCGAATCGCCGGCCCAGCAGCAGCGGCCGCGCGCACTGCGAGCGACAGGTTCTGCTGGCCACCGAATCGGCGGACACGATGCGCGCGCTTGCCCTGCACCACGAGAAGGTCGCCGCCGGCATGCCATCGACATTGCCCCCGGCGTTGGCGCTCGAGAGTGGTGCGGCACGCCGTGATCGAGCGACCGACGAAAAGATTCGCCCCTCTGGCCGGCAGCGCGCGCGCCGGCCTGGAATGCTTGGTCTCTACAGACATGTCGGCAACAGCCGTTGATCGCTACCTCAAACTCTCGAACCTGTGAAACCTGGCGCGTTTGACATGCGTCTATAGCAGATGGGAGAATCAACCCGTGATCAGGCAAGTGCTTCGAAGGATTACTCCGGTAGTGGCAGTGGCTCTGGTCGCCGTTGTGGCGGTCGCGTCGTGGGAGAGCTGCATTGGCAAGGGTTGGTCTCCGCGAGCGCAAATGGCATGCTGCGCCGGCAAGCAACATAGCTCTTCCGCTGACGAAGCAATGAAGTGCTGCGAGACGACGCAGCCACTGCAGCATCGCCTGAGCCTCACCGAGGTGGTGCCGCCTATCGCACCACTGGTACCCGTCGCTATACCTGTTGCGGCGTTTGCTGCCACGATCTCGGCGCCGCAGTGGTCCCACGCGCAAGCGCACCAGGCGCTCCTCCTTCACGTGCAGAGCGCGCCCACCTACATCCTCACCGGTTCGCTGCTGATCTAATCCACTTCTTCGCCTTTCCTTCGTGAGCGAGGGAAGGATCACGTCCTCCACACCTGGTGAGCTCGCGACCTGCGAGTCCGAGCGGTGACGCCGCATGCGTCAAGCCTCGGATCCTCGAGAGCGCGCCCTCACTAATCGAGTCGAGAATCTGGACGCTTGCGTGCCGGAGAGAGTCTGGTCACGGTGAGCGACCAAAGTCACAGACTCGTCGGGACACACCAGCAAACGATGCGTTGTTTGTTGTGGTCGTTCCAGCCGAGCACTTCTCAGGAGACCGGAGGCATGGATTACCGAAGGCAGTTGTGGGTTGTGGCGATGTGGCTCTTGGCTGTGATCCTGCCAACCGCAGCCGTGGCGCAACACGCGCCGCCGAGGGAACAGGACCGTGACATGGAGGTCCCGATCGAGCTCGGAGGGACGACTCTCGACCGTCAAGCGCTGATCACCGCGGTGCTCGAGCGCAACCGTGAGCTTGCAGCAGCGCGCCGCGGCGTGGAGGCAGCCCGCGCCGGTATCGTGGAAGCCCGCGGGCTTCCCAATCTGACGACGAGCTACAGCTTCGCACCTGCATCGCCGTTCGTCTCGGAGGCGAATTACGGCCAGGTCATCCAAGCGGAGCAGCAACTGCCTTGGCCGGGGACGCTGTCGCGTCGCAGCGAGCAGGCGCGGTCGCTGGCGGAAGCAACCGTTGGCGACCTGGAGGCGCTGCGCCGGGAGCTCGCGCTGACCGCCTCGCAACTCTTCGACGACTACCAATACGTGGAGCGCGAG
>JBOGIN010000428.1:0-3643 GCA_050742275.1 Vicinamibacteraceae bacterium | reverse complement strand
CGCTACTGGGTGTATGAGCACCGCATCACCCTGTCACACGCTCACCCTGTCACTCTGCTCGCCCTTACCGAGATGCTGAACGCTGTGCTCCCCGCGCTGACCAAGATGACCATGGCCCTTGCCGTCGGCCACGCGCTGGCGGCAGCGTGCTACTGGTGGCTCCTTCAGACACCGGAGTCCACGGTCTTCATGCTCCTCGTGTCCTCGTCTGCCCTCATTGTGGGTCTTGCGCTGCTGGCAATCTCGGCTGGCACCGCGCTCCACTGGCAGCACGACGGTACGCGTCTGACGCAGGCGTTGCGTCGAAGCGTCACGGTGCTTCCAGCGTTCTCCCTTGCGCTCCTGCTCCTGGCGCTGCTGATTCTCCTCACGCGGTACGGCGACTCGTGGTGGAGCGCGCACCGTGGCGAGATCGACGCGTGGTTCATCGCAACCTTCGGCCTCACAGATGTCGAGTGGTTGCATCGCGGCGTCCTCATGCTCATGCAGTTCATTCGATGGGTCGTGGGACCGTCGATGGCCGCGGGCCTGCTCGCGGGGGGCGCCTTCGAGGACGTCCGCGGCGCGAGCCGTTTCCGGTGGCTCTGGCGCGCGTGCAGCCCAGGGCGGCTGCTGTTTGCGCTTGCCGTGCTGGCGGTCCTCGTGTGGCTCCCCTGGCGCGCCATCGAGTGGCGGCCCGGGGGCCTCCCTCCGAATTGGATCGAGCTGGCGTTCATCGGAACGAAGCTGACGCTCTTCTACCTGCTGGCCTGTGCGGCCTGGGCGCTCCTGCTGCTCCGCGCGGCGCGCGCTCCGATATAAACTCGCTACCGCAGACTGCCCACCCCGGAGGTTCCGATGCTCAGGTCGTTGTGCCGCATGCTCGCTTGCCGGACCGCCCGCTTTGCTTCCTTGCGCGTGGCCGGAACCGCAGCGATTGCCGTGATGCTCGTTGCGCACGTCGGGCGCGCACAGCCGCCACGGCGCGCGACGCGTGAGCCGCCTGCGACAATTGCCACGACGACGGCCGGCATGAAGAAGATCGACGGGTTCATCCCGCTCTACTGGGACGAGCGCGAGGGCAAGATCTGGATGGAGATCGCCCGGCTGGGTGTGGAGATCCTCCACTCGGCCGGCTTCGGCGCCGGCCTTGGCTCCAACGATATCGGCATCGACCGCGGCCAGCTCGCCGGCTCACGCATCGTCGTGTTCGAGCGCGTCGGCCCCAAGGTGCTGATGGTGCAGCCGAACTATCAGTTCAGGGCGTCGAGCGACAACGCCGCCGAAATGCGCGCCGTGAGAGACGCGTTCGCACGGTCGGTGCTCTGGGGCTTCACGGTCGCCGCCGAATCGGACGGACGTGTCCTGGTGGACGCCACCGACTGGCTCGTGCGCGACGGGTTGGACATCGCACGTCGGCTGCGCCCGGGCACCTACCGCTTCGACGAAACCCGAAGCGCCGCTTACCTGCCGGGCACGTTCGGCTTTCCGACGAACACCGAGATCGAGGCGGAGCTGACCTTCGTCCAGGAGCAGCGGGAGGATCCTCCGGAAGGCGGACCGGCGCCAGGACCGGGACTGGATTTCGGGGGTGATCGCTTCTTCGAAGGCGTGGGCGATGTCGCGGCGACAACGGAGGCGGCGAGCGTACGCGTTCACCATTCGTTCATCGAGCTGCCAGACGCGGGGTACAAGCCACGGCGATACGACCCGCGTGCCGGCT
Organism: Vicinamibacteraceae bacterium; assembly: GCA_050742275.1. GTDB lineage: Bacteria > Acidobacteriota > Vicinamibacteria > Vicinamibacterales > Vicinamibacteraceae > WHTT01. Next base: position 1,941 of record JBOGIN010000428.1, on the reverse strand, counting down.
ACAGCCCCGTCGGCTTCCGAGACTACGCGGCGCCTCTCGGCGAGCCCATGGAGGTGCAGTTCATCCGGCGGCATCGCCTGGCCAAGCAGAATCCGACGGCACAGGTGAGCGACCCGGTGCAGCGGATCGTGTACTACCTCGATCCGGGTGCGCCGGAGCCGATTCGCTCGGCGCTCCTCGAGGGGGCGCGCTGGTGGAACCAGGCCTTCGAAGCGGCCGGCTACCGCAACGCCTTCCGCGTGAAGATGCTCCCGGAAGGGGCGCACCCCCTCGACGCGCGCTACAACGTGATCAACTGGGTGCATCGATCGACGCGCGGCTGGAGCACCGGTGCCTCGATCACCGATCCGCGCACGGGCGAGATCATCAAGGGCGTCGTGACCCTCGGCTCACTGCGCGTGCGCCAGGATTATCTGCTCGCCGAAGGCCTGCTCTCCCCCTACGCAGAGGGCACGGAGACGCCGCCTGCGCTGGCCGAGTGGGCGCTCGCCCGGATCCGCCAGCTCTCAGCGCACGAGGTCGGGCACACGCTCGGCCTCGCGCACAACTACTACAACAGCAGCGCCGGTCGCATCTCGGTGATGGACTACCCGCATCCGCTCGTGACGCTCGCCTCCGACGGATCCCTCGACTATTCGAGTGTCTACACGCACGGCATCGGCGCGTGGGACAAGGCTGCGATTGTCTACGGCTATCAAGACTTCGCGCCTGGCACGGAGGAACAGGCAGCGCTCGCCTCGATTCTCGACCAGGCGTGGAACAAGGACGTTCGCTTCTTGACCAATCAGGACACCAGCACGACGCCGCGCGCTGATGAGTGGGCGAACGGAACCGACCAGGCGGCGGAGCTGACGCGCATGATGGAGGTGCGACGCACCGCGCTCGCGCGGTTTGGCGAGCAGGCCATCAAGCGCGGCAGGCCGATGGCCACCATCGAGGAGGCGCTGGTCCCGCTCTTCTTGCACCACCGCTATCAGGTCGAGGCTGCGGCGTCGGCGCTCGGGGGGCTGGAGTACGAATACGCGCTGCGCGGCGACGGCCGGACGCCGACGCGGCGCGTGCCGGCCGCCCAGCAACGCGCCGCGCTCGAGGCCCTCGTGGCCACGATCCAGCCGGCCAATCTCCGCGTGCCGCAGGCGGTCCTCGACTCGCTCCCGCCGCGGCCCATGGGATACGGGCCGCATCGCGAGCTCTTTCCGCGGTACACGGGCGGCGCGTTCGACGCGATCACACCGGCGGTGGTGGCCGCTCACCTCACCATTTCCAACGTCCTCGACGCCGAGCGGGCGGCTCGGCTCGTGCAGCAACATGCGCTCGCCCCCTCGCTTCCCGGCTTGGGTGACGTGCTCGACGCGCTCGTCGAGGGAAGCTTCGACGCCGTGGTGTCGACGCCCTACGACGAGCAGATCAAGTCGGCGGTCGAGCGGGTGCTGGCGGAGCAACTCATGGATGTGGCAGCGCACGCGAGGATGGCGCAGGTCCGTGCCGTCGCAACGGAGCGACTGCAGCGGCTCGTCGAGCCCGCTCTCCGTCAGCGAGGCGGGGTGACCAACGAGTCGGGGGCCATGGCGGCGCGGAGCCTGCTCGGCGCGGACATCACGCGGTTCTTGGAGCGCCCAGCGGCGCCGGTTGCAGATCGACCTGTCACCCCGCCTGCCCCGCCCGGGGCGCCGATTGGCGATCCAGGCCCCGACTGGCTGCCGCCCACGGAGGCCTGTGGCTGGGAGTAGTCAGATCCACCGGCCCAAGTGGCTCCATGCAATTGCGCGGAACTGGCCCTTGTCGCCTGTCTGCGCGGGAGACACAATCAAAGGTGACCAAGTGGGGTCCGCCTTCAGGCCGACGCGGCGGCAACGGTCACCGAAACGTCTCTCCTTCGACGTTCATGATCGCGCCGTCGGCGCTCACGATCAGGATCGGCAGGCGGCGGCCGTCATCGAG
>JBOGIN010000427.1:0-2814 GCA_050742275.1 Vicinamibacteraceae bacterium | reverse complement strand
GCTCCGATGTACGCTGAGCGACCACGTACGAGAGCACGGCGTACAGCCCAATCACGGCAAGCGTGAGCGCCAGCGCAGCAAACGAGACGAGCAGCAGCATGGTGAAGCGTCGCATCGCAAGCGACGCCGCGACGATCTCGTCGAGGCGGCGAACGTCGAACACCGGGATGCCGGGATCCACCGACGACACGATCCGCCGCATGTCGGCTCCCAACCCACGCGTGTCTCCCTTGGTCCGTTTCACCACGAAGACGGCGTTTGTCGTCGCGCCGCTTTCGATCTGATACAGGGAGTTGTAAACCGTCGGCGTAACGGGAGCGTCCAGCGCTTGCACGCGGACGTCGCCGACGATGCCCACGATGGTGAGCGTGCGGCCGCCCCAGAGAATGCGCTTGCCGATCGGGTCGTCTCCCGGCCAGAAGCTCTGCGCCATTGTTTGATTCACGAGCGCGGCCATCGGAGCCTCGGGAGAGTCGGCATCGGTGAACGTCCGGCCGCGCACCAGCGGTATACCCATCGCGCGGAAGTAATTGCCGCTCACGAGGGCGTTGTTGGCCCAGTAGAAGTCGTGCGGGTCGCTGCCCTCGAGCACGAAGCCAATGGAGCGCTCATCGGCGAGCGGTAAATGAGTGGTGACGGCGACATCCGCCACTCCCGGGAGCGTCCCCAGGCGCTCTGCGATTGTTTGCTCGACCTGCCTGCGCCTCGGGGAGTCGGGATAGCGCTCGCGATTGAACGACGTCCTAACGACCAGGACGCCTTCCGGATCGAAGCCAGGCGGTACTCGAAGCACCTGGACGAAGCTGCGGATCAGCAAGGCAGCGCACACCAACAGAACGACGGCGCTCGCGGTCTCGAAGATCACGAGCGCCGAACGGATGCGGTGGCTGGATCGGCCGAGATCGCCACCCTGCCGGCTGGCGCTCTTGAGCGTCTCGCCAATGTTGGCCCGCGACGAGCCGGCAGCCGGCGCAATCCCGCAGAGGATGCCGGTCATGAGCGATACGCCGACGGTGAAGCCGAGCACCCGTAGATCGAGTGCGGCGCTCTGAAGTCCTGGCGCATGCTCCGGTCCCACACCCGCGGCCGCGCGCATCAGGAGCTGTGCGAGCACACAACCAAGGAGGCCGCCGGCGCCGGCCAACAGGAGGCTCTCGGTGAGCAGCTGGCGAATCAGTCGCCCGGCGCTCGCTCCAAGCGCGCTGCGCCGCGCGATCTCACGCCGGCGGGTAGCCGCCCGTGCCAGCAGCAAGTTGGCGACGTTGCTGCAAGCAATCAACAGCACGAATGCCACGGCAGCTGCAAAGGTCAGCAGCACCGGTCGCATGCGAGCCGCGCCTTCGGCCGAGAGCGGTTCTAGAACCGCCTCCGGCCGGCTGTGGCCCGCGTACGCGGCTGGATGCTCTTGTTGGAACCCGCGACAGACACGCGCGACGTCTTGCTGGGCCTGCGCGAGCGACACGCCCGATGCGAGTCGAGCCACGACCTTTGTGGGGTATTCCTTGACCCGGTGGCCGAGCTCCTCGGCCGTGTGGGCAAGCGGCACCCAGAGCGCGGGCGGATCCTCCACGCTCATCGGCGTGACCGGAAACGTGAAGCCTGCCGGCATGACGCCGATGATGGTAAAGGGACGCTCGTTGAGGCGCAGCGTCGTGCCTACGATATTGGGATTGCCGGCGTAGCGATCTCGCCAGTAGACGCGGCTCAAGACCGCCACGTTGCTTCTCTCTGGGCTGTCTTCAGCGCTGGTGAAGCGACGGCCGATGAACGGATCGACGCCAAGTGTCTCGAACAAGTTGCTGCTGACCCTGATGCCTTCGATGCGCTGTGCATCGCGCCCATCGACAGCATCGAAGGGCACGTGCTCGTAGGCGGCTGCCGAAACGAACGCCCGATTGCGGTCGCGGTAGTCGCGATACTCGGCGGGGGAAACGCCCAGACGCATCATTCCCGCTTCCGGCAGGTTCTGCCATAGCGCCACCAGGCCAGCCGGCTCGCGATAGGGAGGCTGGTAGAGCAGCGTCGCGTTGATGAGGCTGAAGACCGCCGTATTCGCGCCGATCCCGAGCGCCATCGTCAGCACCGCCATGGTGGCGAAGCCGGGCTGCTGTCGAAGCTGGCGTCCGGCGTGTCGGACGTCGCGTGCAAGGCGCTCGAGCGACATCCAGCTCCACATGGCGCGCGTGTCCTCCTTGATGAGGGCCGTGTTCCCGAGCGCTCTCCGGGCAGCGTAGCGGGCGTCACGCTCGGTGAGACCAGACTCGCGTTGCGCCTCCGCTTCGAGCTCCAAGTGGGCGCCGAGCTCGCGGTCGAGGTCTTCCTCGCGACCGCGTTGCCGAGCGCCTGCTCTCAATTTCACGATCGACGCCCACCATCTCATGCGCATCTTAGGGTAGTCATTCTACTGTCAATATGACGTGGGGCGAGGAGGATGGTTGGCAAAGGGGAGGATAGTTGGCCAGGTCTGGACTTTCGCCTAAAATTCGCCTAGGCTGGATGGCATGGCTGACGGGCGTGCCATCCACGGGCGAGGGGCAGCAGTGAATCCCCCGAACCGGTACGAGCGCCTAGCCTGCGTCCCGGATCCAGCGCTGCTCGACGAGCACGAAGACGGACCGCTACCTCGCACGGAGCTCCTACGCGACTCGTCCAAGTCCATCATCGCGAGGAACGACAGTCCCGACGTTGGGTTCGAGGCGAGCATCAACCCGTATCGTGGATGCGAGCACGGTTGCGCGTACTGTTACGCGCGTCCCACCCACGAGCAGCTAGGCTTCTCGTCCGGCTTGGACTTCGAGACGAAGATCGTCGTCA
>JBOGIN010000426.1:0-3077 GCA_050742275.1 Vicinamibacteraceae bacterium | reverse complement strand
CTGCAGCGTCGCTGCCAGTCCATCGCTGGCTGCCCGGCACGCCGGAAGGAGCCCCGCGAGCACGCTGGCAGCGATCGCGATGCCAAATGTGAAGGCCAGGACTGTTCCGTCCACCCGGATGGCTTCGAGGCGCGGCAACTCCTCGGGCCACATCGTGACGAGCCTGTCGGTGGTCCAGAACGCGAGCATGAGGCCGAGCACGCCGCCGCCGAGACCAAGCACCAGCGATTCGGTCACGAGCTGCCGAACGATTCGGCCGCGCCGAGCCCCAAGCGCGGCTCGTACGGCGACCTCTTCGCGCCGGCTCGCCGCCCGGGCCAGCAGCAGGCCGGCCACGTTGGCACAAGCGATGAAGAGCACCAACCCGACGGCCCCGAGGAGGAGCAAGAGCGGCATGCGCACGTCGCCGACAAGGTTCTCGTGGAGTGGCCGGGCCGTGAAGCGCACGCCGGCGTTCGTCTCGGGGAAGCGCTTTTCGAGCCGTCGGCCAAGCGCACGAAGCTCGGCTCGAGCCGCCTCCAGGGTCACGCCAGGACGGAGGCGGGCGAGGACGGGCACGAATCGGTTGTTCTTGCGGCCCTCCGTGATTGCTGACGACCAGTAATTGTCGCGCTCGTACAACTGCGGCACCCACAACTCGCGCTCGCTCGGAAAGTCGAGGCCCGGAGGCATGACACCGATCACCGTGTGGGAGGTCCCATCGAGCAGGATCGATCGGCCAATCACGCCTGGATTACCACCAAAGTGCTGCCGCCACAGCACGTGACTGAGCACCACCACGCGCTCGCTGCCTGGCTCGTTCTCCTCGTGCCGGAACGTCCGGCCGAGAACCGGCCTCGCACGGAGCAGCTCGAAGAAGCTCGCCCCCACGGCCGCGCCCTCCAACCTCCGTGCCTCACCGGCCCCGACGAGCGCGGCGCTAAACGCCTCGAACGGTGAGATTTCCTGAAAGAAGCGCATCCGTTCTTCTCGCAGGCTCATGAAGTTCGGCCGCGAGAGCAAGTCATCGGCCTGCCTCTGGCCCTCGACGATGGTGTGGAGCATCACCAGCCGGTGCGGCTCGTCGAATGGAAGAGGCCGCAGCAGGACCCCATGGATAATGGTGAGGATGGCGGTCGTCATGCCGATCCCGAGCGCGAGTATGAAGACGACCGCCACCGTGAAGCCCGGGCTCTTCCGGATAGCGCGGATGACGTAGCGGACGTCCTGCACGGCATCCTCGAACAGCCGAGTGCCGCGGGCGTCGCGACTTTCCTCCTTGAACAGCTCCACGTTGCCGAAGCCGCGAGCCACGGCAGAGCGGGCTTCGGCCGGAGCCATACCACGGGCAATGTGTCGTTCGATGTCTTTCTCGAGATGGTAGCGAAGCTCTTCGTCGAGGTCCTGCTCAACACTGTCTCTTCGAAACAGCGCCCGCAGCCGCAGCATCACACGGTTGAGCATGTCGTCCTCTCTATTCAGCTACTCGGCACGCAACGCAACCAGCGGATCGACGGTCGCCGCTCGCCATGCTGGAATGAGACTCGCCATTAAGGCGGTGCCTCCCAGGACGAGCGCCACGATCGTGAAGGTCACCGGATCGGTCGCGCTGACGCCGTAGAGCTGGGCTTCCAACACGCGAGTGAGGGCAAGGGCGCCCCCAATGCCGATGGCAAGACCGATGGTGATGAGCACCAAGGCGTCGCGGCCAACGCTTTCGACAAGCGTGCGTGGAGATGCGCCGAGCGCGATTCGAATCCCGATCTCGTGCGTCCGCTGCGCGACGGCGAAGCTGAGGAGCCCGAAGATGCCCACCGCGGCAAGGATCAATGCCACCGCTGAAAACAGGCTCAGGAGCGTGGTCATGAAACGGGGCCGGGCGACGGAATCCGCCAGGACTTGCTCGAATGTCTGGAACTCGGGCGCTGGAATGTTTGAATCAAGAGCCTTGAGCTCGCGCCGAATCGTGGCCGTCAGGGCCAGCGGATCACCAGCTGCACGAACAACTACTGACATCGTCGCGAGGGGCACCTGCGCGTGGGCGAAGTACGCCTCCCGTGGCGGTTCTTCGCGCAAGCCCCCGCTGCGAACATCGGCGACCACGCCCACGATTGTGAACGCGTCCGCAGCTGCCTCGATGGGGTCGTACCAAAAGTTAAGAAGACGCCGTCCGATAGGATCCTCGCCCGGGAAGAAGTGTTTCGCCGCTGCCTCGTTGATGACAACAACAGGAAGTCCCTCTGCGCCGTCTTGCTCTCCGACACCCCGGCCGCGCAGGAGCGACACACCCATCGTGTCGAAGTACGCAGGGCTGACGATGCGCACGGCGATGAAGAGGTCTTCGCCATTAGGGGGTGCGCGCCCTTCGATGCGAAAGCCAGTGTTGAAAGATCCTGCATATTCGATTGGAAGGAGGGAGATAGTCCCGACTGACCGCACACCGGGATGGTGCCCGATGCGCTTCAAGAGCTCGCCATAGAACGTGCGGACTTGCCCGCCCGAGCCTTTAGGTCGGGCGCCAACATCTGCCCCACCGTACACCGCGTTGGGCAGGTCGAGCCGGAAGGAGAGAACTCTTTCTGTGCGGAATCCCGAGTCCACGGAAGTGAGGCGCACGAAGCTCTCGAGGAAAAGGCCGGCTCCGACGAGGAGCACCACCGCCAGCCCGAGCTGCACGACCACGAGTGTGCTCCGAAATCGCTGTCCTCGCTGCGCGGCCAGGCCGCTTCGTCCACCCGACTGGAGGGTCGCTGCAAGACCGCCGGACGTTGCGCGGAAGGCCGGGACACCAAATGCGAACCAGAGCACTGTTGCATCCACCCGAATGGCGTCGAGATGCGATTGCGCCTCTGGCCACATCGTGACAAGCCTCTGCGTCGCCCACAAGGCGAGCAGGAGGCCGAGTGCGCCGCCCGCGGCACCAAGCGCGAGCGATTCGGTGACGAGCTGCCGAACGATTCGGCTCCGTCGGGCTCCAAGTGCCGCCCGCACCGCCAACTCTTCCCGTCGTCCCGCCACGCGAGCGAGCAGCAAGCCGGCGACGTTGGCGCAGGCGATAAGGAGCACCAGCACGACGGCTCCAAAGAGGAGGAGGAGTG
>JBOGIN010000425.1:0-5562 GCA_050742275.1 Vicinamibacteraceae bacterium | reverse complement strand
CTGCGGCTCGCCGAAGGCGGGCCGTCAGGCGAGTCGAATGGTGAGGGACGAGGGGAGCGACCGAGAAGGCCGCTCCCCTGGGGATTCATTCGGGGACTTCTTCTGAGGGATTACGTACGCTTCGCCGTGTGGCGAAGCGTGGGGACACCCCCTTTACTGCAAAGCTAGTACCAAATCGAGGCTCGCACGAAGGATGGGAAACTCGGCCCCAAATAGGCCTAAATCACATCAGGTTGGTCGCCCCGTCCCTGTCCAGCATTCAGACAGCGGTGTGCAGCGTATGCAGGCACTACGTAGCTCTTACACACTATCGCTAGATCGCTCCGTCAGGCCGCGCGCCAGCTTCTCTGCCTTGCCGGCTTGGTCGCTCGCCAGTGGGAGGTTTCGACTCGCCAGGGCCGCCTCGGCCTGCCGGAGAAAGCTTTCGGCATTCCTGTAGTCCTTCTTCGCATTGTCGTTCAGGGTTGAGAAATTGAGGTTCTCGAGGTGCGCGGCCGCCCGCCGCATCGCCTCCCGAATCTTGCGCTCCGCCCCTTTGTCGTTGGCGGTTTCGGGGGTGCCGAGGATTGATTCGCCTTCCGGCTTCGTCGCGGCCGCGTCCGCCGTCTGACCAGGCTTTGTCGCGGGCGGCTTTTCCGCCGCCGCATCGCCGCGCTCGCTCCGCGTGGGCGGCTTGCGTGTCGAATCCGCTTCTGGCGGCGGTGGCGCCTCGGTCTCCGCGACCTCGACGGTGTCGGTGGGGAGGCTCGCCTCCGGTTCCGGCGGAGCGGCGATGACCCGGGGAGGCACATGGGGAACGCGCAGCGGCTCCGCCACGGGGGGCCGTGTTTCGGCCCGGGTGCGCGTCGCGCAACCGGCGCCGAACAAGACACCTCCTCCGAGCAGGACACCGAGCACGGACGCGCGGAGGACTATGACAGACATCTCTGATCGCCTCAATTGTCTGGGTTTCTACGCCACGCGCCGGGGGGCCGGGACCTCGGCGCGCGGCAAGCGCAGTCGAAACGTCGCCCCCGACCCCGGTACCGATTCTACTTCGATACTGCCGTCGTGGAGATGCACGGTTCGATAGACCATCGACAAGCCGAGCCCGCTCCCCTTGTCCTTGGTCGAAAAGTACAGATCGAACAGCTTCTCCATGTGCTCCGGGTTGATGCCCACACCGGTATCTGCCACTTCGACGACGACGAAGCGGGAGCCGTCGGCGCCGGCGGCAAAGCGCAGCACCCCCCCCTGCGGCATCGCCTGGCAGGCGTTCAGGGCCAGGTTGAGGAAGGCCTGCCGGAGCATGCTGCGGTCACCGCTTACTTTTGGCACGCTCGGCTGACACTCGTTTACGATCGTCACACCGGCGGCATGCGCCTGCGGCCCCATCACGTCGCTCACGTCTTGCAGGAGCCCATACAGCTCCACCGGTTGAAGCAGGAGCTCCTCCGGCCGGCTGAACTTCAAGAAGCCTTGCACGACCTCGTCGAGCCGGCGGATCTCCGCGCCGATGATCGACACGTGCGGCATCACCGGCGGCAGGTCGACCGTCCGCGCATCAGTGCGGCTGTCGCCGCCCGCGCGCAGCTTTTGCTTGAGGAGCTCGAGATGGATGGTCATCGCGTTCAGCGGGTTCTTCACCTCGTGGGCGACGCCGGCGAGCAGCCGGTTGAGCGCCGCGAGCTTGCGTGAATAGCTCAACGTGTTCGCAACCTGGTGCAGGTAGCTCAGATTGCGCGCCACGACCATGACACCCATCGGCCGCCCCGCGGCCTCGCTGAGCGGGTTGGCCGTGACCGATTGCTGGACCTTGCCGTCGGGGCCAGCCACATCGACGGCCAGCGGTCCAAGCGACTCGCCCGTCTCGATGACGCGCGTCACGAGATGTCGATATGGGAAGTCGTCACCGAGCGCCGTCCCTTCGAGCGTGGCGGCGAGCCCAGGCACGATGCTGCGGAACGCCGTGTTGGCGAACACCAGCTCTCCCGTGGTGTTCACGACGGCGACGGCATCCTCGAGCTGATCGACGGCAGACTCGACGTCGCTCGCGTGGCCCGCAAGCTTGGCACGTACGGCCGACAGCTCGGCGCTGAGCGTGTTGAAGGAGCTTCCGAGATCGGCGAACTCGTCGCCGGGCGGCAGATCGAGCTTGACCCCCTCCTCGCCCTTGCCCAACCGTGCGAGCCCCCCTTTGAGAATGTGGATCGGGCGGAGCATCCAGTTCGACAGGACGAGCGACACGATCACCGCCGCGATGAGAGCGGTCAGCGACGTCCAGAGCACCGGCTTCAGTTGCTCCACGAGGTTCGGCCATACGAGCAACATGGAAATGCCGATGCGAACAACCCCAAAGTTCTCGCGTGTCGATCGCCACACGATCTCCTGCTGGACTTCGTATGGGCGGTCCGAGAGCAGCGCACGGAGCCGGCTGAACACGCCACTCTGGAGCAGCTCGTCGATGCTGGATTGCGGTTCCAGCACCTGACCCTCCATGTTGCGCTCTCCTTCGGGGCTATAGGTGATGACAACATTCTTTGTGTCGACGATGGCGGCGTAACTGACGTTCCTCTCGTACGCGCTGGTGGCGTCCAAGAGCTTCCGGATCACAGGGTCGGCGCGGACCTGTGCAACAGCATCCTCGCGCTTGCTCACGGCTGTGCCGAGGCGATCCGTGATGAACGAGATGAGCAGCTCGTTGCGCGCCTTCGCCTCTTCCAGGTTCACCCGCGCAAGCGTGGCGAGATTGATCAGGCTCAAGATGCAGACGGCTCCGCCCACCACGAGCGTGACGCCCAGCACTTGCTTTGTCTTGAAGCCAAGCCGCATAACTTCCTGGGTGACAAGGCGAGGGATGAAGGGGTGAGGCTGACAAGGCGACGGGGTGACAACACCCCCTCACCCTATTTCTCTGCCTCACGCAGCTTCAAACGATTCAGCTTGTTGTGCAGCGTCTTCAGGCTGATCCCGAGCGTCTCCGCCGCTCGCGTCTTGTTGAAGCCGGTGTGCTGCAACGTCAGCTTGATCAGCTCCGTCTCCGCCTCGTCGACCGACATCCCCGGTCGCAACGTCAGCATCGTCTCCTCGCGCGGCACCTCGCGCGTTTCGAGCATACTCGGCGGAAGGTGCGACACCTCGATGAACTCCCCAGGGGCGAGAATCACGGCACGCTCGATCACGTTGCGCAGCTCTCGGATGTTGCCCGGCCACGGGTAGCGCTCGAGCACCCGCATGGCGTCGGGGTGCACGGCAGAAACGGACTTCCCATTGCGCGTGTTGAACTCGCCAAGAAACGCCTGCACCAGGAGCGGGATATCCTCGTGGCGCTCGCGGAGCGACGGCAGCTCGATCGAGAAGACGTTGAGCCGATAGTACAGATCCTCGCGCAGCTTCCCTTTCTGGACGGCGTCGGTCGGGTTGGTGTTGGTCGCCGCAATGATGCGCACATCCACCGCTTGCTCGCGCTGCCCGCCGATGCGCCGGAACGTGCGTTCCTGCAAGACCCGCAGCAGCTTTACCTGCGTCGACGGCATCATCTCGGCGATCTCGTCGAGCAGCAGCGTCCCGCGATGCGCGAGCTCGAAGCACCCTTGACGGCGGTCCACAGCGCCCGTGAACGCGCCTTTCTCGTGGCCGAAGATCTCGCTCTCGAGCAATGTCTCCGGAATGGCCGCGCAGTTGATCGCGACGAACGGCTGCTGGGCACGCTGGCTCAATTGATGAATCGTCTGTGCCACGAGCTCCTTGCCGGTGCCCGACTCGCCCCAGATGAGCACCGACGCGGCCGTGGGCGCCGCCTGCTCGATGACGCGATACAGCTTGCGGATTGCCGGGGTGTTGCCGACGATGGGGCCGAAGCTGCCTTGATCCCGAAGCTGACGACGGAGTTGCTTGACCTCGCGCAGCGTCTGGTGCCGCTCCACAACTTTACTCAGGAGGATCTGCAACCGCTGCGGATCGACCGGCTTGGTGAGGTAGTCGTAGGCGCCCTCCTTGATTGCATCCACGGCGGTCTCTACGGTTCCCTGCGCCGTCAAGATGATGACGCTGACATCCCGCAGCTGGTCCTGCAGGGCCCGCAACAGGCCAAGTCCGTCGAGGCGCGGCATCACCAGGTCCGTGACGATGATGCCGGGCCGAAACGTCGTCACCTTGTGGAGGGCGTCCTCGCCGTCCACCGCGCCCTCCGTCACGTAGCCCCAGGCCGTGATGAGCTCCGTCAGTCCAGTCAGCGCGGCGCGATCATCTTCTACGACGAGGACGCGCTCACCACCACCGCCTGTCATCGATGCCAGCTCCGACGTCGCCAATCCTTCAGTTTCCTGGGCACCCACTACGAAGACCTCCTGTAGGCAAACCCGAAGTTTAACACTTGTGTTAGAGTCGAGCCGCGAGAACGGAAAACTCGACGGATTCCGTCAATTTTTTGGCTCGCCAGTGAGCGTCGTCCCCTCGATTGACATATCGGCCGATCTGGGCCCGGCCGATCTGGGGCACGGCACGCTACGATCCATCGTGACCGTTCGTGTCTTCCGATAACTTTCCGGCGATTCCGAACCGCGCGGAGCCTCCTCCGGACCAATCCGCTGACGCAGGATGGGCCGATGGGACGGGAGCCCGCACCGTGCCTCCGCGGCCGGCCGTGACGAGGCGCGATCGCTGGCTGTCGTTCTGCGAGGTGCTGCTTTGTTCAGGCTACCCGACCCAGTTGGTCCTGGCGTTCGCCCTCCTCGCCTTTGGCATTACCGCCGGCGATGATCGCGGGAGAATCCGCCTCGACTTCGTCGTCATCCTGTCGCTCGCGGATGCCGCGCTGGTCATCGGGCTCGTCTGGGCATTTCTGCGGCTCCGTGGCGAACAGCCCGCGGCGGTGCTGCTCGGGACGCGTCGCACGCTCCGCGAAGCGCTGCTCGGCGTCGGCCTCGTGCCGGTCCTGCTGGGCATTGCCGGCCTTGTGGGGCTGATCGTGCACCGGTATGTGCCGTGGCTGCACAATGTGCCCACGAACCCGTTCGAAGCCTTGCTCGAGTCCGCCGGCAGCGCCGCCATGTTCGCGGTCGTGGCGATCGTCGCTGGCGGGCTCCGCGAAGAGATCCAGCGCGCCTTCGTGCTCCACCGGTTCGAGCAGCATCTCGGCGGGGCGCGGCTCGGCCTCGTCATCTTCAGCCTCGCGTTCGGCCTCGGGCACCTCCTTCAAGGGTACGATGCCGCGCTGCTGACGGGGCTGTTTGGCTTCCTCTGGGGCCTTGTGTACCTGCGGCGCCGAAGCATCGTCGCCCCGGTAGTGTCACACGCGATCTTCAATACCGTCGAGGTAGTCTTTCACGTCATGGATCTGGCATGATGGGCGCGTGGGAGACCGGGAATGGCGCGAAGCCAGCGACATGCGCGTGTCGGTGCTCAACCTCGCGCTCGTCTTGCTGTGCGCGCTGCTCCTGCGACTCTGGTCGCTCGGTCATGGCCTGCCCGGCACCCTGCTCGACGATGAGCGCGCCGTGCTGTCGCCCGTGATCGTCGCGCTCCAGACCAACCTCTGGCACCCCAGCAGTCTAGACCCGTCGCCGCTGCTCTCGTACCTCT
>JBOGIN010000424.1:0-2722 GCA_050742275.1 Vicinamibacteraceae bacterium | reverse complement strand
TCGGCCATGTAGGTCCGCCTAAAGGCGGACCCCACGAATTTACTCACGCGCTCCAAAGGCCCTCGCTACGGACTCACGGGCGAGAAGGGCTGGCCGCTGATCTGTGGGAAACCGTGGCACTGGAGTGAATTCCGGGCTAGAATGACGCGTTCGCTACTAGCGTCGCTATGGCCGCACGCTTCACTGCCTACCTCGTCTCTGTCATCGTCGTTGGCACGCTCATCGCCGGGTTCCTGGTTGGGGCGCAAAACGATGGTGAGGATCCGGTCGACCTCATTGTTTACAACGGCCGAGTCTACACGGGCGACGGCGCCCCGACGGCGGAAGCGGTCGCGGTCCGCGGCAACCGCATTCTGCGCGTCGGCAGCGATTGGGAAATCAGGCGCCTCCGGCGCCGCGAAACGCGCCTCGTCGACGCTCGGGGCGGTACCGTCTTGCCCGGCTTCAACGAGGCACATGCGCGCGTCGTCGAGGCCGGCTTCTCACTCGGAGACGCCCCTCAAGCGCCCCTCCGCCCTAGCCCCGGTGCGGCCGCGGAGCCGGTCGGGCCGGAGCACACGCGTGCCGAGCGTCTGCGAGCCATTCGCAATCTGCTGACCTCCGCTCATCGCCTCGGCATCACGAGCATTCAGGACGTGAGCGCCGGCGCTGAAGATCTAGAGCTCTACGAGGAGCTCCGCGCTGCGGACGAGCTGGGCGTCCGCATCTATGCGCTGCTCACCGTGCGGACCGATCTCACCGAAGAGGACGCCGCACGGCTCGACGCCGTTCGCAAGCAGTATCTGGACGATCCGCTGCTGAAGACTGGCGGGGTGCGGGTCACCGTCGGCGATCTCGTGGAAGAGCGCGGGCCCCAGAAACTGCTGCGTCCCGTCGAGGCCAGCGAACCGGCGCGTCCGACGCAGGCGGAATTGAACCGCGTCGTCGCGCTGATGGACGAGCGTGGCTGGCAGGTCATGGTTCAAGCGCCCACCGCCGATGTCGTGGACATGGGTCTCGGAGCGTTCCTTCATGCCCTCGAGGTCAACGGTGGCCAGCATGGACGAATGCGCCGGCATCGCATCGAGATCGGCATCCCGCTCGACGGCGTCGATTGGCTCCGCTTCCGATCGCTCGGCGTTCTGGCCGATCTCGCACCGCCCGTCGCCCGCTCCATCGAGTCTGTCGAGGGCGGCAACGCGATTGTGCTCGGCAGTCGCTGGCCGGGTGAGCCGCTCGATCCGCTGTCCACCATTCTCACGGCGGCTGGCGCCCAGCCGGACGGACACGGACTCCAAGCCGCGATCGACGCCTACACACGCGCGCCTGCGTATGCCTCCTTCGAGGACGGCCGCAAGGGTGTCATCGCACCCGACATGCTCGCGGACCTCGTGGTCCTTTCGTCCGATATCTTCTCGCTGCCTCCCGATCGTCTTGCCGACTGCGTCGTTGAAACCACGATCTTCGATGGGCGCGTCGTCTACAGCCGCGCGGACGAAGATCAAACGGAGTAGCTCTCACCGACTGCCAGGGTCAAGCGCGAGATTCCAGCAGACGCAGCACGTCGTCGAGCGACGGGACGCTTGCAATCGCCCCCGGGCGAGTGCAGCTCAACCCGGCGGCGGCGTTGGCAAAGCGGAGGATGCGATCAGTGGGCCAGCCTTGCAGCCAGGCGTAGATGAAGCCGGCCCGAAAGACGTCGCCGGCGCCTGTCGTATCGACGGCGTTCACCGTGTAGGCGGGAGAATGAACGAGCGCGTCGCCGTCCAACGCGAGCGCGCCTTCCGATCCCAGCGTGACACACAAGAGGCCGGAATGCCTCGTCCGCAACTGCTTGAGCGCCGTCTCGGCGTCACTGGCACCGGTGAGGCCGAGGGGCACGTGCTCCGCAAAGATCGGCATCGTGACGGCCTCGACGAGATCGATCGTGCGGTCGGTCAGCCGGTCGATGTCGGTCGTGACGGGGTGACCGGCTTCCCGTGCCAACAACGCCGCCTTGATCGCCGCCTCCTGATCCACATCGTCGACGTGAAGGAGCCGCGCGGCCGTGATCGCGCTCTTCGGGATCTCACGCTGGCGAAGGTGCAGGCACTCGTCACGGTCCCACAGCACGATGCGCTCCCCGCTTCGCTCATCGACCAGGATGACGGCGTATTGGTTCGGCGCGTCATGGATGACGGCATCGGAGGTATCGATCCTGTGGTGGGCCAGCTCCTGACGAATCCGCCGTCCATTGTCGTCGGTGCCCGTGGCGCCGATGTACTTCGTCCGCAAGCCGAAGCGCGCGCAGGCGACGAGTGCCGTGGTCATCTGACCGCCGCACGAGATCGTGCGCTGCGCGATGCGCATCTTGGCGCATGCGCCTTGTGCCTGAGGTGGTGCCGGAAGCCGGTAGACGAAGTCGACCGAGTTCGCCCCGAGACCGACGACATCCCAGCGAAACTGGTCGGAAGAGGTGTGTGACGTCACGACGCGTCAGTATAGGCTAACCTCCCGCCGGCGTCGCTCACGCACCACGCCGAGCCCCATGGGCTCTCTCAATACCATTTGCCGTGATCTACAACCTGTTCGCCCGCCGGTTTCGAATCCTCGAGATTGAGGCAGAGTAAGCTAAGGGCAATACTGTTCGCTCAATCCGTAGCGAGGGGCCTTCAGAGCCTGTGCAGAATTCAAGTAGGGGCCGCCTTTAGAGGCGGCCCATGACGGCGCGAGTTCGGGCCCTATCGGCCATGTAGGTCCGCCT
>JBOGIN010000423.1:0-4906 GCA_050742275.1 Vicinamibacteraceae bacterium | reverse complement strand
CGCACGCACAGGTTCGAGCTGACCTTGGCTGTCAACGGTCAGAGCCTTTCCGGCACCATTTCGAGCCCGCGCGGCTCCGTGGACATCGAGCGCGGCGCCATCGACGGTCGAAAGATCTCGTTCACGGTAGTTCGCCGGGCCAACTACGACGAGATCGCCATTGTCTACGAGGGCATCGTCGACGGCGATCAAATGGAGCTGACGATGCGGGTAGACGGCCGCGAGCCGGTGACGGTGACAGCGCGGCGCGGTACCTCCGCGGACCGGTTCACGCCGCTGTTCGACGGGCGTCGGCTGGCGGGGTGGGTCGAGATGGGCCGGCCGGGCGCCTACGTCGCGGCGAACGGCATTCTCCATCTGAAGACACCGCAGAACCATCCGAGTTGGCTGCGCACCAATCGCGAGTACGAGAACTTCGTGCTGCGGCTCGAGTACATGGTCACCGGCTGGTGCGAGAGCGGCATCCTGCTGCACGCGCCGCTGTACGGCGATCTCGCGCGCACCGGGCTCAAGCTGCATCTGCGGCACGATCGCTCGCCACGCGGCGTGCGCGCCGCCGGTGCGCTCTACGATCTCGTGCCGCCGCTCGCGCTGGCCAACAAAGGCCCGCACGAATGGAATGCGCTCGAGATCCAGATGAACTGGCCGTCGCTGCGGATTACCCTCAACGGCGTTCTCATCCAAGACGTCAGACTCGACAGGTCGGAGGAGCTGCGGTCGAGGGCCCGTCGCGGGTACATCGGCCTCGAGGACATCGGCTTCGAGGTGAAGTACCGCAACGTCGCGATCCGCGAGCTGCCCGACACGGATCGCCCATGGCGATCGCTGTTCAACAACGTCAATCTCGAGGGGTGGGTGCCCGAGGGTGAGGCGCGCTGGGTGGTCGAGGACGGCAAGATCGTCGGCAGCGACGGCGACGGTTCACTGCTCACGAACGAGGAGCTCTCGGCCTTTGAGTTCCAAACCTACTTCCGCACGACACGCCATGCGAACGGTGGGATCTTCTACCGCCGCAACGCTTCGTCCAATGGCGAGGAGATTCAGATCTACAACGTGCCGGGCTCGACGCACCCCACCGGCAGCATCTACGGCCACGTTCCGGCCCGGGAGCTTGCCTGCCGGGACGGCGAGTGGTGCCAGCTCAGGATGATCTCCGACGGGCCCTATACGGTGGTCTGGGTGAACGGCCGGAAGGTTGCCGAGTCGTGGAGCATGGCGAGCCCCGACAAGGGCAGGATCGGGTTCCAGAACCACAGCGACGGCCGCATCGAGTATCTCGAGCCGAAAGTCCGGCCGCTGTCGGTCACTCGAGCTCCTTGACGTAGATGTTCTTGAACGCTATTGGATTGCCGTGGTGCTGCAGCTCGATCGGCCCGGTTTCCGGGAGGGGCTTGCTGCGATCCCAATAGTTCTCGTAGACGACCTTGTCCACGACCAGCTCACCGTTCAGCCAGACCGTCACGACATCGCCCTGATTCAAGATGCGGAACGTGTTCCACTGGCCAACGGGACGGTCCGCCTCCTTGAGCGGATCTCCTGGGCCCTTCTCGTTGTTGAAGAGCCCTCCGGATCCCACGCCAGGCCGCTCCCAGATCTGGATCTGCGGCGTGCCGCGCAGATAGATGCCGGTGTCGCCTTTGGTAGGAATCCGCCAGTCGACCAGAAGCTCGATGTCGCCGTAGTCCTTGACCGTCCGGAGGTTCTGACCTTTCCCGTCGTAGTGCAGGACGCCGTCGCGGACGGTCCAGTGCGGCAGATACTTCGCGTCTGCCTTCCGCTGTTTGGCCTCCCGCGCCGCCGGCGCGAGCTTCAGCGGCTCGGCAGGGTCGAGGCCAGCGCCGGACTGGAGCCCCGGGAGCTCGAGGAGCGCCTGCCAGCCGGTGAGGTCCTTTCCATTGAAGAGGGCGGCGAAGCCAGGCGGCGGCGTATTGTCTTGCCGCTGTGCGGCGGCGAGCCCGCTGAGAAACGGCATGAGCGCGGCCGCGGCTGCGGCTAAGCAGACAACTGTTCGCTTCACATCGGCTCCTTTGCGTCTGGACGACAGATACGAGTCCAGCGGCTGCAATGTTTATCGTCACTCGGCGAGCGCCGGCCCGCCCTGTCAGGCTCGCCCTGTCGTCCTTGACAGCAGAAGCGGCCGGATTATAGCGTAGGGATTCAATAAAACCTTTCAAATCAGCGGTTCCGGGGCGGGCTCGGCAGCACCAACGGGAATTACACTAACAGACCGACGTGTCGCGATCGGTCTGAGGCATGAGACTCATGGCGGACGCGCATCCTCGTGTGTTGGCGCTCATGGCGCATCCGGACGATGTCGAGATCCTGGTCGGCGGCACCGTCCTGCATCTGGTTGCTGACGGCTGGAGCGCCGGGATCGTCACCATGACGGCGGGCGACTGCGGCTCGAATGAGACGCGGACCAAGGAGGAGATCTCACGCATCCGTCGCGCGGAGGCGAAGGCGTCGGCCGATTCCATCGGCGCCTGGTATGCCTGTGCCGGCCTGATGGATGCCGAGGTGTTTGCGAACGCCGAGAGCGTCCGCACGACCGTCGAGCTCCTCAGGACGTTTGCGCCAGACGTCGTGATCACGCATTCGCCCACGGACTATATGGTGGATCACGAAGAGACGTCGCGGATCGTGCGAGCGGCCGTGTTTGCGGCGGGCATACCGCTGTACCAGACGAGACACGCGCCGCCGGCAAGACCGGCGCCGTCGACGCCTGTGCTGTACTACGCCGATCCCGTCGAGGGCACGGATCCGATGGGACGGCGTGTCCTTCCAGATTTCTACGTCGACATCAGCGACCGCATCGAAGAGAAAGGCCGCCTGCTGAGCCACCACGTCTCACAACGGGCGTGGCTGCGCGCCCATCATGGCATCGATGAGTACATAAGTCGGATGACGCAGTGGGCCGCGGCCTACGGCCAGGAATGCGGCGTCGCGCACGCAGAAGGCTTCCGCCAGCACGTTGGTCATGGCTACCCACGCGAGCCGCGGCTCCAGGAAGCGCTGAAGACCCATCTGCGCACACGACGCCCATGAAGACGTTGCGAGTGCTCGCGTGCCTCGGGCTGATGGGGCTGGGCGCCTTCAGCTCCATGACGGCTTGTTCCGGTCCCGTGTCCCCAGTGGTCGGCGCGATGGGGCTCGACGTGCAGGAAGGGCACGAGGAGCTCTTTCGGGAAGCAGAGGCCCATCGCCAGGCCGGTGACCTCGAGAAGGCGCGAGACCTGTACCACCAGGCCATCCAGCGGAACCCGGACCTCGTCTCCGCGTACCGCTTTCTGGGTGAGACGCTCCTCCGCCTTGGGCAAAGCCGGGAGGCGGTGAGGATCCTGGAACGCGCGACGGAGCGGCTCGGCGAGCAGGCAGACCTCCTCCGGGTGCTGGGTGTCGCCTATGGTCCGGAAGGCCGAATCGCCGATTCGGTTCGCACCTTACAGCGCCTGCTGGAGATCGAACCGAGCAACGTCACGGCATGGGCCAACTTGGGCGCGTCGCTGGAACAGCTCGGAAAGCTCGGAGAGGCCCGGAAGGCGTTCGAGAAGGCGCTGGCGCTCGATCCCGCGTTCCTCTTCGCCCGTAACCGCTTGGGCCGGCTTCTGCTGATGATCGGCGATCTGCGATCTGCCCGGCGGCATCTGGAACACGCCCTGCGGTTGGATCCCGCCTCCACCGATGCGCGATATCAGTTGTCGCGGGTGCTGCGGGCGGAGGGCGAGGACGAGCAGGCTGACGTCCTGTTTCATCAGGCCTTCGGCCTGCCGCCTCCAAACGCGTCGGTTCGTCGAGAGACGCTGGCGCGCGGTCGAGAGCTCAGTCGCGTTCACTGCGCTAGGTGTCACCCGGCGCCCCGGCCGGACAGCCTGCCGCGTCGAACGTGGCCGGTCGTCTCGGTGTGGATGGGTAATTATCTCGGCTTTCGCCAGACGTCCGAGCCGTTCGCCACCCTCGTGAGCCGGGCCCACATTCCCGAACAGCCGCTGATCGGCCGCGAAGATTTTCACGCCATCCATCACTACCTGACAGAGTCGGCGCCCTCGGCGCTTCCCGCGCAGGCGGAAAAGCCGGAGCCACGGGACGGGACGAAGTGGTTCCGGGTTTCCTCGCTCGCGTCGGATCGCATCAGGTCTGACTGGATCACACTGGTCCATATCGACTCACGTCGCAGGCGTCTCCTCGTCGGCGAAGGAGGTCCACCCAGCCTCAGCTTCTTCACGCCAGATGGACGGTTCTCGGAGCGTGTCGCGTTGCCGACCCAGCCGGTCGCGGTGCAGACGCGCGACGATGGGTTCGACCTCACCCTGATTGGCGACTTCGACGTGGATCGCCGCCGCGGACAGGTCCTGAGGTTCGAGGAGCGCGACCAACGACGGGTCTCCCGGAGCATCGTCGAAGGCTATTTCCGCACGTCGCATGCGGTGGCTGCCGACCTGACCGGCAACGGCAGGGAAGACGAGGTGGTTTGTGGCTTTGGCGATTTCGACCAGGGCCGCTTCGCCTGGTTCGAAGATCTAGGCGGCGGTCGCTACCGGGAGCACGTGCTGATCGACCGCTCTGGTGCGCTGCGCGTAGAAGTCCGCGACTTTACGGAAGACGGCCGGCCGGACCTGTTGGTGTTGCTGGCGCAAGCACGGCAGGAGTTGGTCCTCTTCGAGAACCTGGGGAAGGGGAAGTTCCAAGCCCGCCAGTTGCTCGAGCAGTTTCCCGGTTTCGGCTACAACGACTTCCTGGTCGCCGACTTCAACGGCGACGGCCACGAGGATCTCGTCACCGTCAACGGCAACAACATGGAGCTCGACGATCCTCCGCTGCGACCCTACCACGGGGTTCGCCTGTATCTGAACGACGGCAGGATGAACTTCACCGAGAAGTACTTCTATCCCATGTACGGCGCCCTCCG
>JBOGIN010000422.1:0-2376 GCA_050742275.1 Vicinamibacteraceae bacterium | reverse complement strand
TCCTCCCGTCCGGCCGAATCTCGATCAGTTGAAGCATCAGGCGCGCGATCTCCTCGCCGCGATCAGGCGCGGCGAGCCAGACGCCCTGTCCGACCTCCGCACGCACCATCGCCGGCAGATCGACCCGGCGCTCGCGCGGCTCGCCGATGCCCAGCACGTCCTCGCACGCAGTTACGGCGTTTCGAGCTGCAGTTCGCCTTCGACCGCGCATGCCTGCAGGGACAGATCGAGACCGCGAAGCTGCTGCACGCGATGGGCGCGCGGCCCGTGCGGGGCTCGGTGATGGGTGCGTGTGAGACGCAGAACGCCGACGGCCTGTCGTTCCTTCTCGAGAACCTCAAAAATAGCTAATTCTGCTGATAGCCGACCTCCGTCCGCCGCCTTACGCTCCCCCCAGCAGGTGTCACCCTCGCGTTGCTGACCCTTCGACCTGCTCAAAAAGGGAGTCCAACATGTGCGCACACACACTACCGCTCGTCGTCCTCGCTGTTTGGATGAATACCACCTCCGAAGAGCGGCCGGGACCCGCGCCTATTCCCGCCACCACGGCGACGAGTTCCGTGGCGGCGTCCGCCCACGAACACGGACACGGACACGTCAGACTGACGCCCAGGATGCGGCGACAACTGAAGGCATTGCACGTGCTGTTTGCGAAGTACCACGACTTTCAAACGGCGCTCGAGAACGGATACGAGTTCGTGGGACCCTGCGTTTCAGATCCCGTGCTGGGTGGGATGGGCGATCACTACAGCCGCAGCGCAAACGACGACCTCGGCCGCGGTGATGGCACGCACTCTGTGGAAAGGCCGCAGTACTTGGTGTATGCGCCACAGAAGGACGGATCGCGCCGGCTTGCCGCTCTGGATTACACAGTGCCGTATGAGAAGTGGCAGGGCGACAAGGCGCCCGAATTCTTCGGCATTCCGTTCACGCGGAACGATGGGTTTGGCGTCTGGATGTTCCACATCTGGGTCTTCCAGCACAACCCAGCTGGGATATTCGCGAATTTCAACCCGAGAGTGCCGCAGTGTTGACCGACGCGAGGCCCACGATCCTCGAGTGCAGAGGAGACGCTCGCACTTCCGGTCGCTGCCGAGGAGTCGCCGCGATCTCGGAGGCGTGAACGGAGGGAGCCGCGGCGGCCGCGGCTCCCCACGTTCCACTACTGCGCGGCGATGTCCTTGCCTCTATCCGCGTCACCTCCGACAGCACACTTATCCACCCTGCGTTGGCCTCTGGAGCTGGATCTCGAACGTCGTGTTATTGCCCGTGAGCACGACCGCCTTTCCGAACAGTCGATAACCAGGCTTCGATGCATGCAGGTAGGCGGATGTTTTGCCCTCGAGCCCGCAGAGGACATAGCGGCCGTCGCTATCGGTCAGCGTAGCCGCTGTCACCACGTCGCCGCCTGAACCGGTGCTGTCCGAATAAGCAAGAACGTCGCTCAGGACGCAGGGAGATCGTCAGAACGGTCGCAGATGCTAGTGGTGAAAGTCGCTAATCTGATCCGCCTCCTTGTGCCGGCACGACAAGCTCCCGACGATCGAGCTGCTGGCGGCGGAGGCGTCATTGCTGCCGGCCCTACTCTCCCGAGACCCGGCACCCAGGCGCGGCTGGTCTGTTTCGCTTGGGTTGTCCATAACGCCTCGTATTGCTGAGCGGCTGTTGCTCCCGCGGCATCGCATGACGTTGGACCTGGGGACGTCCACGAAGACACGGGAAACGAGGACCGTGCCGGTCGGCGTGCTCTAGAATCACTGGGGCCGAAGAAGTCCGGCAGGTCAATGCGCTACAGCGCCCAAGACATGGAACGAAGCCAAGAGGGGGGGAGTCGTCGATGCGCACCAGCGAAGCGGAACTGGCGTTTACCGTGCACAATCCGGGCGATCCGGTTCCTGCAACGCTGCGAGGGACCGTGTTCTACACGCAGACATTCGATCCCAGTCAGCACCGAGCCGTTCTACTTCTTCACGGCTCTACACTCGATCGGCGCTTTTGGGACGGCTTCAAAATTCCAGGTGCTCTACGGTTCGCCGCTGAGCTCGCCTATCATAGCGATACCGCCGTCTTCACAGTCGATCGACTTGGTTACGGCGAGAGCCCCTACGATCGCGGCCCTGGGTCCGGTTTCAGGTTGACGCCAGACACCTACGTTGAGACCACCCACGAGATGATCGCGCAGATTCGCGAGGGTTCCTATGAGGTGCTCGACGGGCCCGCGCCTCCAAGAGGAGCAGCCGGGATTGTTCTTGGCGGTCAGAGCGTGGGAGCGGCCGTGAGCGAGCTGTATGCGACGCGTTACCAGGATATCGATGGGCTAGTGCCCTTCGGGTGGAGCAACCAAATGTTCGTCTTGCCCGGCGCCTCGTCTTCGAT
>JBOGIN010000421.1:0-4516 GCA_050742275.1 Vicinamibacteraceae bacterium | reverse complement strand
GTCATCGTGGGCGACGTACGGACACCGCTCTTGGTGCTCCTGGGGGCCGTCGGCTTCGTGCTGCTCGTCGCCTGTGCCAACGTGGCGAATCTGCTGCTCGCGCGCGCCTCGGCGCGGCAGAGCGAGCTGGCCGTCCGCGCGGCGCTGGGGGCCGGCCGGAGCCGGCTCCTGCGTCAGCTCTTGACCGAAGCCGTCGTGCTCGGCGTGGCGGGCGGCGCCCTCGGGATGGCGCTGGCGTACGGAGGCACGAAAGCGCTGGTGGCAGCGCAGCCGGCCGACATCCCTCGTCTCGAGGAGGTCGGCGTGAACGGCACGGTCTTGCTCTTCACGGTGACCGTTGCGTTGCTCACGAGCCTCATGTTCGGCTTGCTCCCTGCGCTGCAGGCGACGCGTCATCGTCTTGCCCAGGCGCTGCGAGACGGAGGACGAGGCGGCGACGCGAGCAGCGGCGGCCACCGGATCCGGTCGACGCTGATCGTCGCGGAGATCGCGCTCGCCGTTGTGCTGTTGACGGGGGCCGGCCTACTCATTCGCAGCTTCGTCGAGCTGACCCGGGTCGACGCCGGGTTCCAGCCGGATCGCGCGGTCGCTTTCCGCGTGGCGTTGCAAGGTGATGCGTACGACGACCCGCAGACGGCGCGACTTCGGGTTGCGGAGCTCGAGGACCGCTTGCGGGCCATGCGCGGTGTGAGTGACGTTGCGGTGACGACCACGCTGCCGCTCAGCGGTCGCGGCTCCCTAATCGACTTCCTGGTGGTGAGTGCGCCGCCACCGCCGCCCAACGTAAATCGAGAGATTGGCATCACGAGCATCACGCCCGGGTACTTCCAGGCGATTGGCACGCCGCTGACGCGCGGCCGGCTGTTCACGGATCGGGACCACGACGAGGCGCCGCTCGTGGCAGTGGTAAACGAGGCGGCCGTTGGCGGCTGGTTCCCCGACCGGGATCCAATTGGTCAGCGGGTGAGCATGAGCCGTCAGCGCTACGAGATCGTGGGCGTTGTTGGAGATGTGCTTCAGGAACATCCAGGGCAAGCGGCGCTGCCACAGCTCTTCGTTCCGTATGCGCAGCGCACGACGCGCTCTGTGCGCATTGTGGTACGCGGCGCCGGTGATTTGCTGGCGCTGGTGCCGGCGATGCGCGCGGAGGTCCGGTCGCTCGACCGTAATCTCGCAATCGCGGACGTCACGCCGCTCCGGGAGCTCCTCACCGGATCAATGGCGCGGCCACGCTTCTACACCGCGCTGCTGGCGCTCTTTGCCGGCGTGGCGCTTGCGCTTGCCGTTATCGGGATCTTCGGCGTGACGAGTTATGCGGTCGCACAGCGCACGCGCGAGATTGGCGTCCGGATGGCGCTGGGGGCAGCCGCGGGCAACGTCGTGGGAATGATCGTCGGCCGCGCCTTCGCGCTTGCAGGTGCGGGCACGCTTCTCGGTCTCGGCGCGGCGCTCGCCCTCGGACGCGTCATCCAGAGCCAGCTGTTCGGTGTGACGTTGTTCGATCCGGTCACGCTCGGCGTCGTGGCGCTTCTGCTGGTCGCCAGCGCGCTCGTGGCCAGCCTGTGGCCCGCGCGACGCGCGGCCCGTCTCGATCCCAGCCGCGTGCTGCGCGAGACCTGATATGGAGAGACAGCAATGAATGAGCTGCGAGCTGCTATTCGTGCGTTGTGGGCGACGCCGCTCGTGTCGCTCGTCGTCATCCTGTCGTTGGCGCTCGGCCTGGGCGCCAACATCGCCATCTTCTCCCTCGTGGATAGCTTGCTCTTGCGCACGCTGCCAGTGGCGGAGCCGTAGCGGCTGATATCGGTCCGACCGAATGACCTGAACGCCAGTTGGAGCTATCCGGCGTGGATCGAGATTCACGCCCGACGGCACGTACTGTTCGCGGACGCGCTCGCGTTCCAGTCCGCTCGCTTCAACCTCTCCCCGCGGGGACGAACGGACTTCGTCGACGGGCTCATGGCGAGCGGCAGCTACTTCGACGTGCTCGGGGTGTCGCCGCTGCTCGGCCGTACCTTCACAGACGAGGATGATCGAGACGGCGGTGGTCCTGACGGACCGGTTGCCGTCCTCGGTTACGACTTCTGGCAGCGCCGGTTCGGCGGCGCGCCCGATGTGATCGGCAGAACGCTGCTGGTCGAGCGAGTGGCGTTCACGGTCGTCGGCGTCATGCCGCGCGGGTTCTTCGGCGTCGAGGTAGGCAGGACGTTCGACGTCGCGGTGCCGATCGGGACCGACCGGCTGATCAACGGCGAGAACGCCGCCCTCGACCGCTATGGCACCTCATGGCTTCGCGTCATCGCGCGCCTGAAGGAGGGCCAGACGCTCGCTGCCGCAGAGCAAGGGTTTCGAGGTGTCCAGCCACAGATCCGCGAGGCGAGCCGCGATCCCGAAGCGCCTGCAGCGTTCCGCGACACGCATCTTGCGAGCCCCTTCCAACTGGAGTCGGCCGCTCTCGGCACATCGTTCGTGCGGACCGCGTATCGTCAGCCGATCCTCATCGTGATGGCCGTGGTCGGGCTCGTCCTGCTGATTGCGTGCGCCAACATCGCCAACCTGTTCCTGGCGCGCGCGGCGGCGCGGCGGCACGAGCTCAGCGTGCGGCTCGCGCTCGGCGCGTCGCGCTGGCGCCTGGCCCGGCCGCTGGTCGTCGAGATTCTGTTGCTCGCCGGTGTCGGCGCGCTTGCCGGTCTCGTCCTGGCGCAATGGGGCAGTCGTCTGCTCGTGCATCAGTTGTCGACGCAGATGGACACGGTCGTTCTCGACGTGCGGATCGACTGGCGCATCCTCGCGTTCTCGGCGGCCGTGGCGATTGCGACCGCGCTTCTCGTCGGTCTCGCGCCTGCGCTGCGCGCCGCGCGTGCCAATCCAATCGATGCAATGCGTGAGCGCACACGCGTGCCAGGCGAGCGCCGCTTCGGGGTGGCGAGCGCCCTGGTCGCCGGTCAGATCACGTTGTCGCTTCTGCTCGTCGTTGGCGCCGGCCTGTTTCTGCGGACGTTCGCCTCGCTGCTCACGCTCGAGGTCGGCTTCGACCGGGATCCGATTCTCGTCGTCGAGTTGGACGCGCAAGGCAGCACCGTGGAGCCGGAACGGCGAGGAGCGCTGTTCGAGCGCGTGGTGGAAGCGGTCCGCGCCGTGCCGGGCGTCGCGCAGGCGGCAATCTCCAACATCACACCAGTGAGCGGCATGGTGACCGATTTCGCCGTGGAAGTGGAGCACGGGCGCCGGCCGACGGACGTGTTCCTCGTCACCCCCGGCCGCCTGCCGCGGGATGCGGCCTACGTCAACGCCGTCACGCCCGGGTGGTTCGCGACTTATGGAACACCGCTTTTGGAGGGACGCGACTTCGACGGCCGCGATCGAGCCCGAACACCGCACGTGGCGATCGTGAACGAGACGTTCGCGCGCCGGCTCCTCGACGGCGGCCGTCCAATCGGCCGCCGCTTCCGCAACGCGTTCTCGCGGCCGGGCGAGCCGAATCCATGGGTGGAGATTGTGGGTGTGGCCGCGGATGCCACCTACCGTCGCCTCCGTGACGAGCTGCCGCCGACCGTCTACGTGCCAATGGCGCAGTGGGTGGACCATCCGACGCGTGAGATGCCGGCCGCCATGAGGCTCAGCGTGCGCACCGCGACCGGCGCGCCGGCGGTGCTCGCGCGCGGCGTCGGTCGGACCATCGCCCGCCTCGACCCCGCCATTGCCACGACGTTCATGCCGTTGTCGAGGCAGATCGACGACTCGCTCGTTCAGGAGCGCACCCTTGCGATGCTCTCTGGCTTCTTCGGCGCGCTCGCGCTGCTGCTCGCGGCGCTCGGACTCTACGGTGTGACGTCGTACACGGTCAACCGGCGGCGTAACGAGATCGGGGTGCGCATGGCGCTCGGCGCCGAGGCAGGTCAAGTCGTGCGGATGGTGCTCGGCCGCGTCAGTGCGCTCTTGGCCGCGGGCACCATCGCGGGAATATGTCTCTCGCTCTGGGCCTCGCGCTACCTCGAAGGGCTTCTCTACGGCGTCGCGCCGCACGATACCGCCACCTTGATTGCCGCATCGCTCGTGCTCGCGGCGGTCGGCATGCTGGCCGGCTGGCTCCCCGCGCGGCGCGCGGCCCGCATCGACCCTGCGCGCGTCCTCCGCGACGAATGACGCCGCTTGCACGCTCGAAGGGACAGGAAGTCCTGGGCGGCGATGCTCGCGCTCTTCGAGGACGTCTTTCAGTAGGTGTGCCTGGCGCGTCATAGTAGACTGAGCGCCTGTGCTCAAAGGCTCGCGGACGGCCGTCCTCAAGAAGATCCAGCCGCTCAGCGTCCACGGACAGATCTCGCTCGACCTGCACTATGTGTTTACCGACGATGAGAGCGAGCAGGTACGGGTGGCGCGCATCGGTCCGGAATCCGTCGAGGCGGGTCTGGACGTGGGCGATACCGTCCTGCTCGATTTCCTGGTCGGCGCCGTGACGAGCGTCAAACGCGTCCCCTAGCCCCAGAATTCACTTGTGTTGACAATCGTGGGGGCC
>JBOGIN010000420.1:0-3653 GCA_050742275.1 Vicinamibacteraceae bacterium | reverse complement strand
GTTGTGAGGTTGGCCGCCGTGCCTACCTGCTCCAACAGTCCAAACGCAATGTCCAGGTGCTTTTGCCCCGGTACGAGGAGCTGGACGTTCGGCTGCGCCAACCACTCGCGCACGCGGTCGATAGCGTCGGTGACCGCCATTGGCGACTCGAGAATGCGTGCGTTCGTCGATAGGCGCAAAAAGCCGAACAGCGCTACTGACGTGAGGCCAATAGCGGTCGAGCTATTGATGGTCTCTTCCCACCAGGCGCGCGCACGTCGATGCTGCGGAAAGCCAGTAATAGTCGCGTAGAGCAGCAGGTTGACGTCTGGGATGATCACGGGGTGCGCCGTGCGCTGTCGATGATCGCTCCATCTTCTAGCTCATCAGCCAATCGATTCAAACCCGCTAGATCAAATCCTGGCCGCACGGCTGACGCGTGGGGGGCCACCCGGTACCGCTCCCGCCGAGGCGCCGTCGGCGCCAAGCCACGTCGAAGCGCATCGTTCACAACCTGCTTCATGGGACGACGCTCACGATGGACGGCATCCTCGACGAGTCGCGCAACTTCTGGGTCTAACGTCAATGTTGTCCTCACATAGACATCATGATGCCTTCTATCTCCGGCGTCAAGATGTCTCTCCCGTCATGCTTCCCGGCAGCGCATGACAAAATGCCTGCTGCGCATGGCACACGGTCCTGTGATCCAGGTTGTGGCAATCCGGAAGACGTATGGCTCGATGGTGGCCGTAGACGAAGTCTCGTTCGAGGTGCAGCCGGGTGAGATATTCGGGTTGATAGGGCCGAACGGCGCTGGCAAGACCACCACGATGGAGTGTGTCGAAGGTCTTCGCACCCCCGATCGCGGGCACATCTCGGTTCTCGGGCTGGATCCCAGAGGAGATGCCTACGCGCTGCAGGATCGGCGGCGTCCAGCTCCAAGAGGCGCAGCTCCAGAAGCGGATCAAGGTGCGTGAGGCCGTCGACCTCTGGGCGTCCTTGTATCGTACGCCGCTGAACGGCGATCGGCTCATCGAGCAGCTCGGTCTGAGCGAGAAGCGGAACGCCTGGTTCATGACGCTTTCTGGCGGCCAGAAGCAGCGCCTGTTCATCGCGCTGGCGCTCATCAACGACCCGGAGGTCGTGTTTCTCGACGAGCTGACGACGGGGCTCGACCCCCAGGCGCGCCGAGCGATCTGGGATCTCGTGCGCGGCATCCGCCAGCGCGGCAAGACGGTGCTCTTGACGACGCACCTCATGGAGGAGGCGGAGCGACTCTGCGACAGGGTCGCGATTATCGACCACGGCCGCATCATCGACATCGGCACGCCAGGCGAGCTCGTACGGCGCCACTGTCCCGAGCGAACGGTCATCGTCTGGACCGACGATTCGAC
This sequence comes from Vicinamibacteraceae bacterium, assembly GCA_050742275.1. Lineage (GTDB taxonomy): Bacteria > Acidobacteriota > Vicinamibacteria > Vicinamibacterales > Vicinamibacteraceae > WHTT01. The sequence goes on along the minus strand of JBOGIN010000420.1, from coordinate 2,280 downwards.
GGCACCGGAGCGCTTTCAGGCGATCCCCCAGGTGCGGTCGGTGAGCGGCGAAGGGGCGTGCCTCAGGATACGCGGGCGCGGAGACGACCTCGTGACCGAGGTGATCACGTGTCTGGCGGATCATCGAATGCGGGTGATCGACTTCCGCACCGAGCTCCCCACGCTCGAGGACGTGTTTCTCGAGCTGACTGGACACACGATTCGAGACTGAGGCTGCGGAAACCATGGTGCGCGGACTCTGGCAGTTGACGTGGCTCGAGATCAAGATCTTCCTGCGCGAGCCACTGGGGGTGATTGGCGCCGTGGGGGTGCCCGTGCTGATCTTCGTGCTCTTCGGCCGCCTGCTTGGCCCGCACGCGGGGAAGACCCCGCCCGAGGTCCCGCGCTTCATGTCGGCGGATCTGCCGATCTTTGCTGCGGTTCTGATCGCTGCAAGCGCCGTGCTCTCCTTGATTACGATCGTGGCGATTTACCGGGAGGGAGGGATCCTCAAGCGGTTGCGCGCCACACCGCTGCGGCCGTACACCATCTTGACCGCGCACGTCCTGGTCAAGCTGCTGCTCACCGCGGTCACGCTGGGGGTGATGGTCTTGGCGGGGCGCCGCTACTATTCTGTGGGAGGCGACGTTCCACTCCTCTCCTTCACGGTGGCGCTGCTCTTCAGCACGATGAGCATCCTGTCGCTGGGGTTTCTCATCGCGAGCCTCGTCCCGACGGCACGCTTCGCGCAGCCCATCGGCTCGATCATCCTCTATCCGATGCTCGGCCTGTCCGGGCTGTTCGTGCCCGTGGACTCGTTGCCACCGGCGCTGCAGGCGGTTGCGCGCGTCCTGCCGTTCACCTACGCGGTATCGCTGCTCAGAGGGATCTGGCACGGTGATGCCTGGTCTGGCCACGTCGGGGACCTGGCGGTCCTGGCGCTGATGTTCGTCGCGTTCACGCTGCTCTCGGCAAGAGTGTTTCGATGGGAGTGACGATCGGGGCACGCGAGCCTCAGCTCAAGCGTGGCAGGCGCGGCGGGCGACCGCCTCGCCGCATGGCGCCGGCAATAGGCACATAGGTGAGCTCTTCACCGGAACGGGCGGCACGCAGCATGACGCCGCCGCGGCTCATGTCGCCGCGTCCGACGAACGTCTCCGGAAAGTACAGACGCTCGCCGAGCGTGGTGAGTAGCAGCTCCACGTACTTGTCCGTTGCAATGCTTCCGAGCAGCACGAAGTCGCCAGCGGAAGCCGCCGCGAGCTGTGTGGCCGTGTGCTCCAGCGGCTGCCGGTAGCGCGAGTCGGTGAGATCGACGTCCACCGCGGCAAACTCCGCGAGGAGGTCCAGCGTCACCGGCGTCTCGACGGACATCAACCCGCGGCTCGGCGTGATGACGAACGCCGAGGTCGCGAAGGCAGACGCGTAGGCGAGCTTGCCGCGGAAGTAGAGCTCGCTGATGAAGGCAAACACCTCACCGATGGGCGCGCCCGCCGGCTGCCGGAGCCGTTGGGCGAGCGCGAACGAGGCCGAGCCGCTCAACAACAGCTTCGCCCGCTTCCCGCCGCAATGGGCCGGTGAGAGCAGAAACGTGCGCCGTCGCGAAGTCGCGGGTGATCGCCTATCCGGAAGCATGCCTGGCCATCGGCGAAACGCACCGCCGATGGAACGACCATGTTAACAAATGTGTGACGGTGGCAGACGCGCTTCGACCTCACCGTCGTGGACGACGGTGGTGTGCCGATGGGCGAGGGGGGCGGAAGTCAGCTCGACGCGCTCTTGGCGGCGGCCCGGCGGTCGGCTTCTTCCTGGTACTGCCGAACGCTGCACCATTCCTTGTGCTCGCCGATCGGCATGCCGCACTCCAGGCACACACGGACTCGCTGACGCGGTTCACTGTCGCGGGAAAACAGCTTCTTCAGAAAGCTCATATCGTCCGGCTCCGGCAGACGGCCATCCGGTCGGAACCACCGATGGCCTGGTTTGCTTCTTGTGAGACGGAGAAACATGCCATTTGGTTCACTAGGAGATTATACGGCAGAGCTGGAGTCCACGGCGCATTTGTCTACTCCGCTCGCAGGGCCCGCACGGGATCGACCTTGGTCGCCTGGCGCGCCGGCAGATAGGTCGCCACGACGCCCGCAGCCGCCAGAATCAGGACAGCCGTCACCATCGTGACGGCGTCGGCGCCGCTCACACCAAACAGGAAGCGATCGAGCAATCGGCCGGTGACCAGTGAGGCCGCCGATCCCAGGAGCCCTCCGGCCGCGACCAGGCCGAGCCCACGCCGGACGATGAGGC
>JBOGIN010000419.1:0-3249 GCA_050742275.1 Vicinamibacteraceae bacterium | reverse complement strand
TGTCTGCGCTGGATGCCAAGGCCTTCGAGCCGTACCTGGATCATCTTCGCGAACTGCCATTCGTCCGCGCGGTAAGGGCTTGCCATGCAACCCGCCCGTGATCGCGGCCATCCGTACGCGCTCCTGGCGCTCAAGACTGCGAAACGCACGTTCAGATTCGCAGTAGAAGCGAAACGAACCTTCCTGGACCGTGCGCTGACAAATGCCGTCATTGCGGAGCACAGCACGGTACTCCGCCAGCGTCGTGTGCCACTGCTGCTGATTGCGCGGTACATCCCACGGCCAACCGGGGAACGTCTGGCAAACGCCGGCGTGAACTTCGTCGATCGTCCTGGAAACATCCACCTCGCGCTGGGCGCCGACCACCACGTGCTCCTGTTGGGTCGACGCGAGGCAACGACTGAAACCACCGGGCGCCGGCCCAGCCCCGCTCTCGTGCAGCTCGGCTTTGTGCTGCTCGCCGATGCGGCCGCCATCACTTGGCCAGTCCGCACGTTGGCTCGGGCGACCGGCATCGGAAAAACGGCCGCCGCCACCGGCCTGCAACATCTCGTCCGCATCGAGATCCTGGGCCGAGCCCGAGACCAGACCTCCAGGATCCTCGATCGGCAGCGACTCGTCGATCACTTCGTGAACGGCTACGCGCAGGTCCTCAGACCTCACTTGGCAATCGGCCGGTTCCGAGGTCCTGAAACCGATGCCGACCGGTTTGTCACCGAAGTCGCGCGGGCGGTCAAACAGATGGAGGTGACGTGGGCCATGAGCTGTGGCCCTGCAGCGTATGTGCTCGATCGCTTCTATCGAGGACATGAATTCCCATTCTTTGTGAATTCCTTTCCCCGAGCCCTCCAGCAAGCTTTGCGACTTATGCCTGACCGCCAGGGGCCAATCACTGTCTTGCGGGCGTTCGGCAGCAACTGGTTGTGGCGCGTCACTGACGCGACGCCCGTGGCCAATCCGTGGCTGGTCTATGCGGAGCTGCTGCAACAGAGCGACTCACGAGCCCTCGAAGCAGCACAACAGATTCGCGAGCGATACCTCCAGCCATGACGGTCCTCCTTCCCGAACAGGTTGAGGCACTGCACGAGCTCCATGGCGCTTGCCGCGAACTCGGGATAGACCTGGTCGTCATCGGGGCGATCGCGTTCCGCGTGTGGCTCCCCCAATGAGCACCGCATGACGGAAGATGTCGACGTCGCCGTGGCGCTCGACCTCGACGACTTCTCGCCGCTTGTGACGCGCCTCCGGGCGCGTGGATGGCGGGAAGATGCACGGTGGGAGCAGCGCTGGCATTCCCGCCGCAATGCACGAATAGACCTGCTCCCGATTGGGGCGCGCGCACGCCTCGAGAAACAGATCTTCTGGCCGCGCGCCGAGATGCGGATGTAGGTAATCGGGTACGACCACATCTTCCGAGACGCGGTCGTACGTGAACTGGCACCCCGCCTCCAGGTCCGGGTCGCACCGCTGGTCGTCCTTGCGCTCCTCAAGATCGTGTCGTACCTCGACGCTCCCCAGACACGCCAGAAAGATCTCGGTGACGTTTTCACGATACTCCGCAGATACGAAGAGAGCGGTGAGCGCAGGTTCAGCGACGAGATGCTGGACAGCGGCATCCAGTACGACGAAGCAGGTGCCTACTTGCTCGGCCGAGACTTGAAGTCCCTCGTACTGCCGCCGATGAACAAGAGGCCATCACTCGTTTCCTGGCTCGTGTGAGCGATCGAGACTTCCAAGCACCCACACATCTGCTCCAGCCATCGACGAAGACTCCGAGCAGCAGTGGTCGTCTCAGATCGGTGCCTTGGCACGAGCGTTTGGTGTGAGCCCTTGAATCTCGAGGTCCGAGTCACGGCCGATTTAGGAACACCTGGGTGGAGGTTCAGATTTTCGGTGGGCACGCTAAAGCGTGCTTGGACAAGGCACTCCTGCTCTGTCGTTTACGGCAGTTCGGTCAACGGCCGCCGCGAATTTGGGACCAATTTGGGAACAATAGTGAGCGCGTGCCACCGGTACCCTGAGGACAAAATTCCTATTTCTCTTTTGAAATCTTGGAGGCGCCGCCCGGATTTGAACCGGGGATGGAGGTTTTGCAGACCTCTGCCTTACCACTTGGCTACGGCGCCGGAAACTGGTGGGAACGCGCCTGTGCGCGGCTCCTTGAATCAAGGAAGAGGCTGGAGCGGGAAACGGGATTCGAACCCGCGACTTCGACCTTGGCAAGGTCGCACTCTACCACTGAGTTATTCCCGCTCGTTCCGCCAAGCGACAACGTTACAACCTAGCATAGCCCACCGGGTCGCGCAACCGCACGCAAGACCACCACACGGAGACCGACGGCCCGAAAGTTGCTCCGTCACCCGCGTATGGCGGCCGACCCGCGCGGGCCCCTGGGAGAATCGGGCGAAGCTCTCGCCTGCCGCGAGCTGCAACGCCACGGGTACGCCATTCTTGAACGGCGATACCGTACCCGCGGTGGCGAAATCGACATCATCGCCGAGCATCGGCATGCGCTCGTCTTCGTCGAGGTCAAGACGCGGCGCAGCACGAGCTTCGGCCAACCGGCCGAGGCGGTGACCTGGCTCAAACGCCGGCGGCTGCGTGCCTTGGCACGTGACTATCTCTGCCATCGCCGCCTGGGCGACCGCCGCTGTCGTTTCGACGTCGTGACCGTCCTCTGGCCGAAGGACCAACGACCGACGATCGAGATCATCCAAAATGCCTTCGACGCCGAGGAATGGTAGGTCCTCACCGTCCTGCTGCCGAGAACGATCTTCCCGCGCCGTGCATCAACTTCGCGCCGTCGCGACCTGGCCCCGCACGCGGCCAACGACGCCGAGCGCCTCGTCCAGCGCCGCAAGGGCGGTATCCGCGTGATCGGTGGTCAGCAGCAGCGGCGGCGAAAAGCGAATGACGTTGCGCCCCGCGCCCAAGAGGAGCACGCCACGCTTGAACACCTCCTGACCCACCTGATCGCGCTCCTCGATGGCTCGCTCCTTCGTCTGCCTGTCACGCACGAGCTCGACACCAATCATCAACCCCCGGCCGCGCACGTCGCCAATGAGAAGATGCTTCTCCTGCAGCCCGCGCAGCCCATCGAGCAGGTACTGGCCCACACGAACCGCATTGTCGATGAGGCCGTTCTCGAGCAAGCGAATGGTGGCCAGCGCGGCGGCGCACGAAACCGGATTGCCGCCAAACGTGCTCGCATGCGCGCCAGGCGTCCAGTCCCACAGTGCCGCCCTCCCC
>JBOGIN010000418.1:0-5061 GCA_050742275.1 Vicinamibacteraceae bacterium | reverse complement strand
AGCTTGAAGAGCGCAAGCGGGAGTACCCGGACATCGAAGTGCGGCCATTGAAGTTTGGCGCAGCCGAGCTGCAAACGAGCCACTGGCGCTTTCTGATGGGAGCGGTCGGAAACCAGGCAACGTATATCCGCCAGCTCAATCGCGTGATGAAGGCCCTGCGCGACGACCTCACGCTTGACGGGTTGAATCACGGCATCGAGGCGTCGTCCTTGCCCGACCATCTCAAGGGGCTGGCAAAGATGCGCCTCGAACTTGCGAGCGAGTACATCGACGATTCGATCCGCCTGAAGAACGAGATCCGCCCAGGCCGCCTCATCATTGTCGACCTCCGCGATGAATTCATCGAAAAGGACGAAGCTCTGGGCCTCTTCGTTGTGCTTCTCCAGCTGTTCGCCGATGCGAAGTACTGCGACGCGCAGGGCATGGAGCATTCGTTCAACAAGCTCGTCGTCTTCGATGAATAGTGGCGAAAGGTGCCAAATTACGCCGCTTCTCGAATCAACCAGGGTCGAAGATCGTCTACCGACGGCCTTCATCGCCTTTCGCGGGCCGCAGGCCAAGGTGAACAGTTGCGGAAATCGTCCAGTGCGGCGAGCCACGCCCATAAACATCATAAAATCAATGATTTACAGCCTCGGCTTCGAGCCGGTCGTGTAAGTCGTTGATTTACTGCGGTTTGCGCACTCGTAGGCCGTGCTGGACGATATCCGCAACTGGGTTGCGCTGGGTGTTTGTGGCAGGGTCGTTCGGCTTGCGATTCGAATCCCAAACACCCAGCCAGCTCATTCGCAAGCCCTCTCCCGCTACTTGTAGAACGCGAGTTCGGCGCGAAACCTTGCGCTGCAGCTAGCCCGCTTACTGCCATTCTGAGTGAATCCATTGGAATGGCAGCTGGGTGACCCGGCTTGTGGCCGCCAGCCTCAGCGCACCGCGGAACTTCTTGGATCGTCCGACCGTCACATGCTGTGTGGCCCAATATATTGGACCAACGCATATACGACGCGATTCAGTGCCGGCCATTTCACGAATCGACCGAATGAGCCAACGCGTTCCTCTCTCGTCGGCTGGGAAACTCACCGTCGTCGCGCTCGTGGTTGCGGCTGTCGGCGTCGTGATTCAAATCGCGGCGGGCGCGCCATATCCGCCAGTGCCGCCCGCCTTCTTCATTCTGTTGATTCCCGCAGGATTGATTCCCTTTGTACGGTGGCGGTGGACCCCGATTCTCGCCGTGCTGTCAGGAATCTTTCTGACGTTCGGGTTGTTCGCGGCCGGACAAACCGGTCGACTCACGAATCCGACGTCGTTCGCCGATACGTTCGGTCTCTGGACGCAAACAGTGGCCGTGGTAGTCGCCACGGTCGGTGGAATGCTCGCCACCATCACCAACCTGCGGCCTCCATCCCCGGTGAGGCGTGGCTGAGCGCACACCTCTTGCGAGCGTGCCTGACCCGGAATGGAAAAAGGGCAGCGCGGAGCTGCTCGTCCTGTCGCTGCTTGAGGATCAGCCTCGACACGGGTACGACATTTCGAAGCTGATTCAGCTCCGATCGGGCGGCGCATTGCGCTTTCATGTCACCTCGCTCTATCCGCTGCTCCACCGACTCGAGAAGCACGGGTGGATCGTTGGACGGTGGGTCGAGAAGGCAGAGCAGCGTCGACGCCGCTACTACAGCCTGACGCCGCAGGGGCAAGAGGCGCTGCGTGCAAAGCAACAGAGTTGGAAAGACTTTATCGCGCTCATCAGCCGCGTCACCGGAGTCGAGCATGGCTGATTGGAGACACGTCGTGCGAGGACGATTGACGGACCTCCACCAGACCGCTTCCGCCGAGTCAGAGCTTACCGAGGAAGTGGCGCAGCATCTGGAGGATCTCCAACGCGACCTGCGAAGCGGCGGCGCCACCTACGAGGAAGCGTACAGAGAAACCGTTTCAGAGTTGGACGACATCTGTGCACTCCGTGCGGGCCTAGACAGGAGTCAATGCATGGCGAAGTACGAGGCGGTACCGGTCGCTGACGCGACATCGAGCACGTTTATCGACGACCTTCAGCGGGATGTTCGCTATGCCGGTCGGACCATGCGCACCAATCCGGTGTTCGTGCTCATCGTCCTGGTGACGCTCGGCTTGGGGATCGGGGCCAATACCACCGTCTTCACGGTGATCAACACCCTGATTCTGAATCCACTGCCGGTCAGAGCACCGTCCGAGCTGGTGGCCGTCGCGTCGGTGGCATCGGTGAGCACTGCACAGGCGAATTCGCTGATGCCGCTGTCGCACCCGAACTTCACCGACTACGAAACTCAGAACAGCGTTTTCAGCGGGCTCGCGGGCTACGCCAGGATGCGTGCACTGACGTTGCAAACCGAAGGAGCCACGCAACCGTTGCTCGGCGAATTCGTCACGGGCAACTACTTCCCGACGTTGGGCGTCGGAGTCGCGTCGGGAAGGACGTTTGGGCTGGAAGCGGACCGTCCTAGTGATCCACAGGCAGTGGCCCTGATGAACTACGGCACCTGGCAGACGCGTTTCGGCGGTGCGGCTGACGTCGTTGGCCGGCAGCTTCGGCTCAACAACGTGATGGTCACAGTGGTTGGTGTGGCGCCGCAGGGATTCATCGGCGTGAACGGACTCGTCGGTCCTGATCTCTGGTTGCCGTTTGCCATGGCGGAACAGCTCCTGCCGACCGAGATGCGAACGGCGGTGAGCGACCGGAGCAAGCCGCTGTTGCAGGGTGTCGCGCGCATCAAACCAGGCGTTACGCTGACCCAGGCCCAGGCGAATGTCGCGACGCTGGCTGGCGCGCTGGCGCGTGAGTATCCAGCCGCGAACGAGGGCAAGGCGATGACGGTCCGCCCCATTGGTGACGTCCTGTTCGGCGGCGGCTCGACGATGGTTCGCTTCGCCGGTGCGGTGCTCGCGATGGTCGCGGGCGTCGTGTTGTTGATTGCCTGCTCCAACGTCGCGAATCTACTGCTGGCACGCTCCGCCGCCCGCCAACAGGAGATGGCCGTCCGCGTCGCATTGGGCGCGAGTCGCGCCCGACTCGTGCGTCAGCTCCTCACAGAGAGCCTCTGTCTCGGGCTGCTCAGCGGCGGCGTCGGGCTGCTGATCGGCTACTTTGCCATGCAACTGCTGGCCAAGTCCCTACCGGCGACTGGTACGTTCACGACGTCGAGGCTTGATGGAACCGTCCTACTGTTTGCGCTGCTCATCTCGGTAACCACGGGGTTCATCTTCGGCATGATCCCCGCGCTCACCGTATCTCGCGGTGGCGTCTCCGGAGCGCTGAAGGAAGCTCGCACTGCTGGACGTAGCGCCCGCAGGGTGACCGTCGCCAACGTGTTGCTGGTGGGGCAAGTCGCGTTGTCGTTTCTATTACTCGTCACGGCCGTGCTGTTCCTCAGAAGCATCCAGCAGGCGTACGAGATCGATCCGGGGTTCAAGGCAGATCGTCTTGCTGTGTTCATCACGAATCCCGCACAGGCCGGATACGGAGAGCCACAGACCAATGCCTTCTACCAGGATGTGCGTGAGCGCGTTGCACGTTTACCGGGAGTCGAGTCCGTCTCCTGGGCATCGAACATGCCTCTCTTCGCCCGTCCTGTCGATGGGTTGCAGATCGAGGGCCGGCCACAGCGATCACCAACAGAGAGCTCGACCACGATCGTGAACACGGTCGGCCGCAGCTATTTCGAGACCGCCGGTGTGGTGATCGAGAAGGGGCGCGAGTTCACGGACCTCGATCGGCCGACATCGCCTCGCGTCGCGATCGTGAACGAGAAGCTGGCGCAGGACTATTGGCCCGGTGAAGCCGCGTTAGGTAAACGCGTCCAGCTGCCAGGCGAGCAACACATGCGAGAGATCGTCGGTATCGCCCGAACCGCGAACTACACGTCGTGGGGCGAGCCGCCGCAGCGGTGCGTATACGTGCCGATGGAGCAGAACCATCTGCCAGCGATGACGTTGTATGTCCGCAGTGCGGGGGATCCGGCGCCAATGGTGAGCCCCGTTGGACGCGAGATTAGTGCAGCCGGCCCGCAGGTGTTGGTGAGCGGCATCAGGACCGGTCGGCAGGTCGTCGACGGAAGCTTGTTTCAGGCGAGAATCGGCGTAGCTCTCTTGAGTGTCTTCGGGCTTCTGGCGCTCGGATTGGCCAGCATCGGGCTATACGGAATCCTCGCGTATGCCGTCAATCAGCGGCAACGAGAGATTGGGTTGCGGATGGCGCTCGGAGCCAGCCAGCCAACTGTGCTGCGGATGATTGTCAAGCAAGGCATGTCACTCGTCGTGATCGGCATGGTGCTTGGATTCGCAGCAGCGCTCCTGGTCGGACGTCTCGTCGGCCGGATGCTGTACGGCGTGGGAGCGGCCGACCCTGTCAGCCTTGCGGCAGCGGCCTTTGTACTTGGCGTAGTTGCACTGGTGGCGTGTTACCTGCCGGCACGCTGGGCCACTCGCGTGGATCCTCTGGTGGCGTTGCGTCAGGCGTGACACCACGCGTCGGCTCCCCCGCACCACGACAGGACATGCTGGTCCGCCTACTCTGGCTGTTAACGCTCGTTCTGGTGCTGATCAGCGTCGCGATGGTAACGCGCCGAACACTGACGCTATTCGGCCTCATTTCCGCACCCTCAGCGCTTTCGGGATCGGCACCTCTCGATGCAGCGTTCATACGGTATGCGCCGCTGACGATGCTCCACATCCTGCCAGGGCTGATCTTTGTCGGGCTCGGTCCTCTCCAGTTCGTGACAACTCTTCGAACCCGGCGTCCGCGCCTGCATCGGCGGGTCGGACGCATCGTGCTGGTATCGGGTCTGGTAACCGGCGTGACGGCGCTCGCCATGACGATGCAGATGGCGATCGGCGGGGCCACGGAGAGGGCAGCGACCGTACTATTCGGCCTGCTCTTCCTGTTTGCCCTTGGACGAGCCTTCGTCTGTATTCGTCGACGACAGGTGGTGTTGCATAGGGAATGGATGATTCGCGCGTTCTCGCTGGGGTTGGCTGTCGCCACCGTCCGGCCGATCGTTGGTGCGTTCTTCGCGACGCAAAGCCTCACTC
>JBOGIN010000417.1:0-3371 GCA_050742275.1 Vicinamibacteraceae bacterium | reverse complement strand
GTTGACCTCCACTGAGAGTTGAGTTAGAGTCAGCTCGTTTTTTCACTTGTTAGACCATTCGTTGCGGCATACCGCTGACGACCATGCAATCGTGTGGTCGACCTGCTCCGTGGTCTGCCGCGACTGTTCCATTCGAGGAGGCGTGGACATGCAGCAGATGCGAGCTCGCTGGATTCTCGCGCTGGCGATCGCGCTCGGCGGATCCACCTTCGGTGTGGCCGCCGCGCAGGAGTTTCGCGCGACGGTCACCGGACGCGTGACCGATCAGTCTGGCGGCGCGATGCCTGGTGTCACCATCATCGTCACCAACACCGAGACGAACGAAGCAGCCACCGCGGTCACCAACGCCGAAGGTGTGTACTCCCTCCCGTTTCTGCGCCCGAGCGTCTACACGTTGACGGCGGAGCTCGACGGCTTCAAGAGGCACACACGCGAGAGCCTGAGGCTCCAGGTCGGCCAGACCGCCACCGTGAACATCGCCATGGACGTGGGGGCGCTCAATGAGACCGTCACCGTCACGGCTGACACGATTGAAGCGAGCCGGGCGGATCGCGGCATGGTCATCGACAACAAGCGTGTGACGGAGATTCCGCTCAACACGCGCAACCCCTTCATGTTGTCGATCCTGTCATCCGGCATCACGTTCAACGGTCCTGCGATCTACCACCGGCCCTTCGACAACGGCGCGATCGCCGACTGGTCGATCAACGGCGGTTGGAACCGCAACAACGAGTTCGTGCTGGACGGGGCGCCCAACAACTCCGTCCAGGGCGGTAACAACATCGCGTACGTGCCGCCGGTGGACGCGGTCCAGGAGTTCAAGATCGTCACCAACAGCTACGACGCCCAGTACGGTCGTTCGGCGGGCGGCACCATCAGCGTATCGCTGAAGTCGGGCACCAATGACTTCCACGGGTCGATCTACGAGTTCTACCGGCGCAAGTGGCTGGACTCGAACTACGACCTGTTCGAGCGGCGTGGTGAGGCGAAGGCGGATCACAAGCTCGATCAGTACGGCTTCCAGGTCGATGGGCCGATCGTCCGGAACAAGACCTTCTTCATGTTCAATTACGAAGGCTACAACGAGAAGACGCCGAACCCCGGCTTCCTGAGCTACCCGAGCCAGGGGCTGCGCAACGGCGACTTCAGCGACTATCGCGACGACAGCGGCCGCCTGATCACGATTTTCGATCCGGCCACGGGACGCTTCAACGACGATGGCGACTGGGTCCGCGATCCGTTCCCCGGCAACATCATTCCCCAGGATCGCATCCACCCGATGGCCAAGCAGGTCCTCGAGTACTACCCGTTTCCCAACTCGGCGCCGAACGAGGGCTGCGGCAACTACCAGTGCAACTACTTCTTCGCGCCAAACCTCGCGACCGACGACTTCTACAACTTCGCCACGAAGGTCGAGCACGTCTTCAGCGAGAAGACGAAGATGTTCGTGCGCTACGCGCAGAACGACCGCGAGGAGATCCGCTGGACGAACGGGATTACCGAGGGACCGGCCCAGGACGGCCAGCTCCCCCTGGATCGCATCAACTACACCGGCGTCTGGGATTGGGTTCGTACGATGAGCCCCTCGCTGGTCGTCAACCTCCGCTCGGGGCTGAACCAGTACATCGAGGCGGCGCGCAGCGAGCCGGGCTGGGGCTTCGACGCCACCCAGCTCGGATTCCCGCAGGAGTTGGTGGACCAGTTCCCCTTCCCCATGTTCCCCCGCACCAACATCAGCGGGTTCACGAGCCTGGGGCGTGGCGGGTTCGGCCGTGAGACCACGACCGTCTACAGCTTCCAGCCGAATCTCTCCTGGACCAAGGGCAGTCACAACATCCGCGCCGGGCTGGACATGCGGATGACCTGGTATACGCGGGACGGCCGCGGCCCGGGCGGCATGCAGCTCGAATTTGGCGATCAGTTCACGCGAGAGGTCTGGGACGATGCCGACGACCTGTCGGGGAGCGGTTTCGCGTCGTTCCTGCTGGGCGTGCCGACCGGTGGATCCATCGCGAACGATTTCTTCCCCGAGTTCCGGTGGAACTACTTTGCGCCCTGGATTCAAGACGACTGGAAGCTGACCGATCGTCTCACGGTGAACTTCGGCCTCCGCTTGGATTTCAATTCGCCGGTGTGGGAGGAACAGCGGCGGATGGCGTACGCCTTCGATCCCACCGTGCGCAATCCCGTCACGGATCGCGTCGATCAGTCGCGCTTTTCTGGCGACCTCTTCGGCGGCTTGCGGTTCATCGGGAGCCCCGGCGCCCCCGACCGCTACCCGTACGAGTGGGACTACAACAACGTGCAACCTCGCGTTGGGTTCGCGTATCTGCTGAACGATTCCACGATCGTGAAGGGCGGGTACGGCCTGTATTACATGAATCCCACGGGCGTGACGTTCACGACCGGCTACGGGATCTCCACGCCGGTGCTCTCCTCACTGGACGGCGGCCAAACGCCCAATGCCAACCTGTCCAACCCATTCCCGGATGGCGTGGCGCAGCCGCCCGGCGCGTCGCTTGGCCCGGAGACGAACCTCGGGCGCGGCCTCGACTACTCGAACCCCAACTTCGACATCCCCAAGGTGCATCAGTTTCACATCGGCCTCCAGCGCCTCATGCCGTGGGGCACGACGCTGGAGCTGTCGTATGTCGGCAGCCGCACGCGCCAACTGCAGACGCAGTGGGATGGCATCAACGAACCGTCGGCGGAGTTCCGTGACGCGTGCAATCCGCTGCTCGGTGGCGACGTGGACACCTGCCGCGACCGTGTGCCCAATCCGTTCCAATGGGTCTCTGGCTTCGAGGGCACGACCCGCTACACGGCCGATACGCTCGATCGCTTCGCGCTCGCCAGGCCGTTCCCACAGTTCGACGGCATCGAGGAGTTCGAGCGCAACGACGGTCTCGTCAACTACAACTCCTTCCAGGCGGTGTTGAACAAGCGGTTCTCTGAAGGCATCACGATCAACGCGACCTATACGTTCTCGCGCATGACGGAACGGTGGGGCTGGCTCGACGTGCAGCGCATGATTCCGCAAGAGGGACTCTACTGGTCGGACCGCCCGCACCGGATCACGTTGTCGACCGTGTACGAGCTGCCGATCGGACGCGGGCGCGCGCTGCTCGGCGACGCGGGCGGCTTGACGGACGCGCTGCTGGGCGGTTGGGAGGTGGCCGGCATGTTCGTCTACAACAGTGGACGGCCATGGGACGCGCCTGACGTCTATCTGGATGCGAACGGCGAGCGGACGGACATCAATCCAGCCGCCATCAACGAGGACATCGACTACGGCGCGGATGTCATTCGGGCGATCACCGCGCCCTGCACCGCCCGCTACGACGATGAGGGCACGCTCGTCACGCGCGGTC
>JBOGIN010000416.1:0-1884 GCA_050742275.1 Vicinamibacteraceae bacterium | reverse complement strand
GCTCGTCATTGTCGACGAGCTCTCGATGATTGACGTGCCGCTGATGTGGAGCCTCGTACGTGCCGTGGGTCCCGATACCGCGCTGCTGCTGGTCGGCGACGCCGATCAGCTGCCGTCGGTCGGTCCTGGGCAGGTGCTGGCGGATCTGATTGGCTCGGGGCGTCTCCCCGTGGTTCGTCTGACGAGCATCTTTCGCCAAGCGGCGAGCAGCCGCATTATCGTCAACGCTCACCGGATCAATCAGGGCGAGATGCCCGAGCTTCGCCCGTCCAGCGAGTCGGACTTTCATTTCGTCGAGGCAGACGACCCGGAGAGCGCGATGCGAAAGCTGCTGCAGGTCGTCCACGAACGCATCCCGACGCGGTACGGCTTGCATCCGTTTCGCGACGTGCAGGTGCTCTGTCCGATGAACCGCGGCTCCCTCGGTGCGCGGACCCTCAATATCGCGCTGCAGCGCGCCCTCAACCCGCCCGGCCCGGATGCCATCGAGCGCTTTGGGTACATCTTCGGCGCCGGCGACAAGGTCATGCAGGTCGAGAACGATTACGAGAAGGACGTGTACAACGGCGATCTCGGCCTGGTCGCCTCCGTCGACCAGACGGCCAACGAGATGGTGGTCGCCTTCGACGGGCGGCGGGTGACATACGATTTCGGCGAGCTCGATCGGCTCGTTCTCGCGTACGCGACCACCATCCACAAGGCGCAGGGCTCGGAGTATCCGGCGGTTGTCATCCCGCTCACGACGCAGCACTAAGTCATGCTGCAGCGAAACTTGCTGTATACGGCACTCACGCGCGGACGGAAGCTCGTCGTGCTCATCGGCCAGCCGCGCGCGCTCGCCATCGCCGTGAAGGGGAGGGAAACGCGCCGCCGCTGGACGAAGCTCCGCGAATGGCTGACCGCAAACCAGCCGTAGCGCGGGGCCTACAGGCCCCGCGAGGCGCAGGCTGAAGCCCGCGCCCTACTAGGAGACCCTGGTCCCGCGGCCTGAAGACCGCGCGCTACGTGCTCGCCCAGCCTCGCGATCGCTCCACCGCCTTCTTCCAGCGTGTGTAGAGGTGGTCACGAGTGTGGATGTCGAGCGACGGAGCGAACTCGCGGTCGAGCGCCCAGTTGCCGCGGACGTCCGCAAGATCCGTCCAGTAGCCGACGGCGAGACCAGCGAGGTAGGCGGCGCCGAGGGCCGTTGTCTCGGCGACCAGCGGGCGGCGGACGGGCACCCCGAGCAGGTCGGCCTGAAACTGCAGCAGGGGAGCGTTCGCAGTGGCGCCGCCGTCCACCTTGAGGCTCTTCACGCGAAGGCCCGCTTCCTGCTGCATCACCTCCAGCACGTCGCGCGTCTGGTAGGCCATCGAATCGACAGCCGCGCGCGCGATGTGGCCGGCGGTTGAATTGCGGGTCAAGCCGATAATCGTGCCGCGTGCGTACGGGTCCCAATACGGCGTGCCGAGGCCGACGAACGCCGGTACGAAGTAGACGCCATCCGAGTCGCGGACCTGCGAGGCCAGGCGCTCGACGTCAGCCGACCGCTCGATGATCTTCAAGCCGTCGCGCAGCCACTGCACGACGGCGCCTGCGACGAAGATGGCGCCTTCGAGACAGTAGGTGACCTGGCCGTTGATTTGCCACGCGACGGTAGTCAGCAGCCCATGCTCGGAGGCGACCGGCGAGCCGGCGGTGTTGAGGAGCACGAAGCAACCAGTGCCGTATGTGTTCTTCGCGCCGCCGGGCTCGAAGCACGCCTGACCGAACAACGCGCCTTGCTGATCGCCGACGGCGCTGGCCAGCGGAATCGGCGCGCCGAACAGCGCCGGGTCCGTCTCGCCATACACGGCACTCGACGGCCGCACCTCCGGCAGCATTCCTCGGGGCACGTCCAGCACC
>JBOGIN010000415.1:0-3783 GCA_050742275.1 Vicinamibacteraceae bacterium | reverse complement strand
GCCTGAAGGCCGCGCGCTACGTGTCATGGGGCGACACCACCCGTGGTACGAGACAGTGATTGATTCAGCGGTGACAGTCCACTAATGAGGCGAGGGGCTCCGGCGGCGGGCATCAAGGGTTTTATTGATCTGCTTCCGTGACCTGACGAACGACCCGAAGCAGATTGCCCCCGAGGAACTTCTCGATCCGCGCCTCGGACCAGCCCCGCTTCAGCATTGCGTCCGTGAGCATTGGCAGATCGCGAATGTCGCGCATGCCTCTGGGCAAGGTGGGACCACCGTCGAAGTCGGATCCGAGCATGACGTGGTCCTCACCAACCAGCGCGATCGCACGCTCCACCACGCCCAGCCATTCGTCTGGCGTGAGCTTGATATCGTCTGGCGCATCGATGCCAACCATGGGAAACTGAGGCGCGACGAGCAGGTCGAGCTGCTCGATGGTCATGCTCGCTTCCTTCCGGCCGATCTCAGTCGTGTCCCAGAACGGTTTGCCGGCATGCTTGGTGCGCCAGTCGAAGACCTTGACGTTGTGGAACTCGTTGCCGATCTGAAACCCGATAACGCCTCCCTTCGCGGCGAGCTTCCGGAGCAGATCGTCTGGCATCGTACGAGGGATGTTGTTGACGCTGCGCAAGCCGTGGTGTGTCGCGAGGACGGGGTCGTCGCTGACCTCGATTGCCTGTGCAATCGTTTCGTCCGAGCCGTGGGACACGTTGATGACCATGCCGAGGCGATTGGCTTCCCGGATGACCGCGCGGCCGCGGTCGTTCAGGCCGCGCCACTTGGGCGGCGCACAGCAGGAGTCGGCGAAGTTGTTCGCCCAGTTGTGGGCGGGGAGCTGGAACGATCGTAGTCCCAGCCGATAGAGGTTACGAAGGACCGCAAGGTCACCATCGAGATCGAAGCCGCCTTCGAGGTCCATGAAGGCGGCAATCTTTCCGGAACGGCTGATGCGCTCGACATCGGACGCCGTGTACGCCGGCTCGATCGTCGCCCGGTTCCGCTCGAGCTGCTCGTGAGCCGCGTCGATGAGCCTGAGCACCTGCTTCGTCTCGAGACGCGCCGGGTAGTACTGTTCGGTCACGAACACGCTGAAGAACATCGCATCGAGACCGCCCTCTTTCGCGCGAGGCAAATCGAACTGTCCGTCGCCGACCCGCTGGCCCATGTCGCCACCGTGATAGAACTGGCGATTCACCACATGGACGTGGGCATCGAAGACGAGCGCCTCCTGATGGAGGCTCCTGGCGCGGTCAGGCGCCTGGGCCGAGAGGAGTGCCGGCGTCACGGACAGAGCGAGCCAGACCAACGGCCGTTTCATGTCTCTGACGCCCGAATGCGAGCGGGAGCGCTGCCAATCGAGGCGACGATCGGTATCCCGACGAACGGAACATGTCCGAACAACTGTATCCACCAGCGCCCGCTGATCGCGGGCGGTCGGCCTACCAGGAGCGGAATGACCGCCAGCGACATGACGATCCATATGAAGGGGCCGTACAGCGACGCGAGCTTGATCGCGCCGTGGCGCGACGTGAGCACGCTGCGGACCCACGACGAACGCGTGACGATGGCCAGGAAGACGGCCGACCAGCCAAACGCCACGCCGAAGTGCATGAGAAGCCCAACGATGGCGGTCCAGACGCCACCCTCGAGCGCCTCGCTCCCGAGCACAGTCGAGGCGACGCCTTGAAACAGGCCCGTCACGGTTGAACCGTACGCGAACACGCTCAGGAGGCTCGAGAAGAGTCCGTCAACCACTCCCGTCAGCAGGCCAGCGCGCAGGAGACGGAGCCGCGCGTCGTGTGAGAAGGTCGACCTCGGCGCGACGGTACTGAGAGGCGTCACGGCGTGGCCATCCTATCACCCCTCGAGCAGTAGCTACCGCTCGCGGCGGCGCCGTTCGGTGTCGGTATCACTCTACGAGCGAAGAATATCGGGGGTGTCGCACCACTTCTTGGCACAAAATAGGGAGGCAGGTCATGTCGACAAACCTCCTCGCCGTGCTCGTCCTCAACACGGCCGGGATCCGGCGCATCCTTCCGCGGTTGCTGCTCGCGCTGCTCGCGGTGCTTTCCGCGGTCCGAGGCAGCGGTATCGCCAGCCAGGCGATCGATCTCCCGTGGAACGATGCACGACAGCTCGTGCTGGTGACGACGGCCGACTGGGACGCTGACCACGGCGTCATGCGCACCTTCATCCGGACGAAGAGCGGGTGGCGGCCTGCTGCCGCCGCCGTGCCGGTCACGATAGGCCGTTCGGGCTCGGCCTGGGGCCTGGGTCTGCATCCCAAACGGCCGGGTCCGGTCAAGCGCGAAGGCGACGGCCGCAGTCCTGCCGGCGTGTTCCGGATTGGCGTGGCGTTCGGCTACGCCAAATCCGCGCGCACGGCGCTACCGTACGTGCCCATGCGCGCATCGCATTACTGCATCGACGTGAGCGTGTCTCCCCTGTACAACCGCATCGTCGATGCCCGCGAGGTTGGTGAACCCGCCGTCGCAGGATCCACCGAGCCGATGCGACGCGACCTGCATGCCGACGGCGATCAGGTCTACGAGGTTGGTTTCGTCATCGAGCACAACCGGGACGCGCAGGCCGGGGCGGGCAGCTGCATCTTCGCGCACCTGTGGAGGACAGCCGGAGCGCCGACGGTGGGATGCACGGCGATGGCCGAGCCCGCGATACGCGACCTGCTGACATGGCTGCGACCCGAGGCGCACGCGATCTTCGTGCTGTTGCCGGAGGGTGAGTACACGCGCGTGCGAGCGGAGTGGCAACTGCCGGATTCGGCTGTCCGGTCACGATGAGATGTCAAATACAGCTCTCCGTCTGAACGCCACGTGTTCATCGCACGACGAAGCGCTGCTCGTACAGGAGGTCGCCGTCCGCGCTGCCGACCTCGACGCGCCATTGTCCCTCACCGTCAACGGTATGCCGGCTGTAGGTGCGATAACCCGCGTTCGCATTGGCTCGAATCGTCAACCTCACCGATGACTGCAGCGTCTCCCCGCGATACCAGCGATGCACGATTGCGGCGTCGCGGGGCGACCTGATCCTTGTATAGAGGACGATCGGCCCGGGTGCCACGGCGTCGGCTGCCGGATCGCATCGCCATCCGCCGCCGCCCCTCGACAAGGTGTGGCACAATTCCGCGGCCGCCAGCGTGATGTCAGCGGACGAGGCCGCTGGAGCAGGGCGCGCGTCAGAGGCGGCGTCTCGAACGACCTCCTGAGAGACGGCTTCTGGCGGTTGCGCCCGTTCGACTGGCGTCTGCGCGGCGGGAGACGGCGGCGCAGGGTCCGTGGCCGGCGGCGCTGTGGCCTCTGGCGCTGGGGCGAGCCCCGAGATGTCTCGCGGCGACCACGGTTGCCTCCCAAGAAGGTCGGCCACCACGAGAACGCCTACAGCGATCGCCGCCAAGGCGAGCAACCGCGAGGTTCGACGCCGGGCCGCCGGCCGCGGGTGGCGCGCCGTCAGTGTTGGCGAGCGAGGAACCGACGGTGGCGCCGCGCGCTCCGGTGGCGTCCGCTGCGTGACCGGTGCCGGTTCGACAGCCCGCTCACGCGTGGCTGTCTTTCGCGCGCCGGCCGTCTCCTCGGTGCCAAACGCCTCCAGACCGAGCGCCGTGTCCAACGCCGATGGCGTCAAGACGGCAACGCCGTCAACCGGCAAGCCGCGCGCCTGGCAGAACTCTTCGAGATTCTGTTGGCTGACGGCAACCGTTTGATCGTCCGCTGGAAGCGCCGCTGACGCGATCGCCGCGGCCTGGCGATAGAAGATCTCGGC
>JBOGIN010000414.1:0-4238 GCA_050742275.1 Vicinamibacteraceae bacterium | reverse complement strand
CCCCAGGAAGCCGAGAATCTCGCCCTTTGCAACCGAGAAGCTGATGTCGTCAACAGCAGTGGTATGACCGTATCGCTTGGTGAGGTGCTGGACCTCGATCACCGTGCACTCCAAACCGTGAATGGCGCCAGAGCCGGCGCGTGTTGTGGCTGGGCCGCAGCTTCAGCCTGATGAGATGCAACCGAAAATGCTAGTGGTCGCCGAAAACCGTGTCAACCATAGCGCAATACGGGTATAGACGTAGCGCGCCGCCTTTAGGCCGCGCGACGAGAAGCCGCACGACGAGAGGCCTAAAGGCCCTCGCTACATGATCGAGGCCCATGACGGCGCGAGCTCGGGCCCTATCGGCCATGGAGGTCCGCGAAAAGGCGGACCCCACGAAAAGGCGGACCCCACGAATTTGTTCACACGCTCTAAAGGCCCCTCGCTACACGATCGAGACGGACTCATGCTAGAATGTGACTATTGAACATCTGCTCAGATGTAGAGCCTTGCTAACACCTACCAAATCCCCCGACGATCTCCGGCCACTGGAGCAAGATACGACACCAGGCGGCGCGGTTGATCAGTGTGCCGGCACCCACACCGATCCAGTGGCCGTTGCTCGCTTACGCAGCAGTCTCGTGAGCGACCGCACCGCGACGGCCCTGGCGGAGACCTTCCGGCTGCTGGGCGATCCGACGAGGGTTCGGCTGCTCGACGCGCTTTCCGTGGGCGAAGTCTGCGTGTGTAATCTCGCTGCCATCGTCGGGCTGTCCGAATCGGCGGTCTCTCACCAACTTCGGTTGCTCCGCGGGGCACGGCTCGTCCGCGCGCGCCGCCACGGGCGCCGTGTGTTCTACGCCCTCGACGATCACCACATCCTCACGCTGCTCCGACAGGCCTCTGGCCACGTCCGTGAAGCCGTCGAGCCAGCGCGCTGAGAGGCAGTCGATGGCCGTGCGTTCCAGTTGTGATGTCTGTGTCGAGCACGCGGAATCGACGTTTCGCGTCGACGGCCTCTGTTGTCACGAGGAGGTGGCGCTGCTCGAAAAGCACCTGCAGCGCCTCCCTGGTCTGACCGGGCTTTCCACCGACGTGGTCCGCCAGCAACTGCGCGTGCACCACGATGCCGCACGTATTTCCGTGACGCGGATTACCGAGGCGGTTGCGGAGGCAGGCCTGCGCGCCTGGCCGCACAACGAGGACCACGCGCGTCCCGCGGTTGCCCGGCCCTGGTCGCGCGGCCTGTTCGTCGCGGTCTCCGGCGTGCTCCTGGCCGTCGGGGCGCTGCTCGATATGGCGGGTGCGCCGCAATGGGCGCTCGCCGCCGCGTTTGGCGGGGCCGCCGTGGCCGGGGGGCTTCCGGTCGTACGGCGTGCGGCGGCGGCCGTGCGGCTGCGCGTGCTCGACATCAATGTGCTCATGCTGGTGGCCGTCACCGGCGCCGCGCTCATCGGCGAATGGTTCGAAGGGGCAACGGTCATCTTCCTGTTCGCGCTCGCGCAATGGCTGGAGGCGCGCAGCATGGATCGCGTGCGCGGGTCGGTCAGCGCGCTGATGTCGCTCGCGCCCGCGGAGGCCATCGTGCGCCGCAACGGCGAAGACGTGACGGTGCCCGTCGATGCCGTCGATCTGGGTGAGGTGATTGTCGTGCGGCCGGGTGAGCGGTTTCCACTCGACGGCGACATCGTCCACGGAACGACCGATGTGGATCAGTCGCCCGTGACGGGCGAGTCGGTGCCGGTGGCGAAAGGACCTGGCAGCCCTGTGTTCGCGGGCACCATCAACGGGGCAGCTGCCGTCGAAGTTCGCGTCACGCGTCGGGGCCGCGACAGCACCATCGCCCGGATCATGCACTTGATCGAGCAGGCCCAGGCACAACGCGCGCCCTCCCAGGCCTGGGTCGACCGCTTCGCGCACATCTACACCCCGGCGGTGCTCCTCGTGGCGGCGATGGTCGCGATTGCTCCACCACTGGTGCTCGACGGGGCGTGGAGCGTCTGGATCTATCGAGCGCTGGTGCTGCTCGTCATTGCGTGTCCCTGTGCGCTCGTCATCTCGACGCCGGTGGCGATCGTGTCCGCGCTCACGGTTGCCGCGCGTCACGGCGTGCTCGTGAAGGGAGGCCGACACCTCGAGCGGCTTGCGGACGTGCGCGCGATTGCCTTCGACAAGACCGGCACGCTGACGACCGGACAACTGACCGTGACCAGCGTCCATCCCATCCCTCCCAGGGATCGCGCGACCGTCCTGCGCCTGGCAGCCGCCGTGGAAGCGCGCTCCGAGCATCCCATTGGTCGCGCCGTGGTGGCGCTTGCGCGCGCTGAAGGCGTTCCGATCGGGGCGGCGTCCGACTTTCGCGCCTGGCCGGGACGCGGGGCCGAGGCAGCCGTCGGGCGCGCGACGCTCCTTGTCGGCAACGAGCGACTCTTAAGCGAGCGCGGCGTGGACGGCAGTCCCGTCGCCGCGGCGCTGGCCGAGTCGGAAGCAAGTGGCGGCTCGATCGTGCTCGTGGCGTTGGACGGCGACGTTGTGGGCGCGCTGGTCGTTGGAGATCAGCTGCGAGCCGAGAGTCGTCCGGTCGTGGCTGACCTCAAGCGCAAGGGGGTGGCGCCGATCGTCGTGCTGAGCGGAGATAGCGCGCGCGTCACGCGGGCCATTGCAGACGCGGTCGGTGCAGACGAATGGCACGCCGACCTGTTGCCCGAGGACAAGGTGGGTGCGGTGGCGCGGCTCAAGTCGCGCACTGGCGCCGTCTTGATGGCAGGTGATGGCGTCAATGATGCACCGGCACTTGCGGCGGCGGACGTGGGAGTCGCCATGGGCGTCGCCGGAACGGACGTCGCCCTCGAGACCGCCGACGTCGCGCTCATGGGTGACGACCTTTACAAGCTTCCGTACGCGGTATCGCTCAGCCGGAGGACGCTCGCCACCGTCAAGACCAACGTTGCGTTTTCCCTCGGCCTGAAAGCCGCCTTCTTGGCGCTGGCAGTCGCCGGGATGGCGACGCTCTGGATGGCGGTCGTGGCCGACATGGGCGCCTCGCTCATCGTGATTGGGAACGGCCTTCGCTTGCTTCGCATCCGTCCAACCGACTCATCCTACGGTATCATCGAGAGAACGTGTCTCGGGGCGCTCTTCGACGGGTGAGGGGGCGGTACCGCGCGTTGCGGAGCCGCTCTCCTTGTCGCTATAATCCGGCACTCCACACGCGGTTGGTGTGGTTGTCGGCGGCCGAGGAGCGACCGTCGCGTGGATGCCCAGCGCCGGTTGGTCTGGGCGAGCGCCGGATGGCCGCGCGAGCAACTCCATTGCGGTGGGAGTCAGGAGCTATGGTGACCTGTCCAGAATGCGACGCGGATCTCGAAATCGATGTGCAAGATATCGATGAAGGTGACGCGGTCCGATGTGAGAGCTGTGGCACCGAGTTCGAGGTGACGGGCGTGGATCCCGTCGAGCTCGAACCTGTGTCCGACGACGACGAGGAAGAGGAAGAGTTCGACGAGGAGGAAGAGGAGGACGGGGAGGAGGACGACGACGACGAGGACCTCGACGAGGACGACGACGCGGATGACGAAGAGGACAATTGGGATGACAAGTAGTGGCGATCCAACTATTCGCAGCTAGTGAGAGAGTGCGCACTACAGACATTCTCGTGAGTCAGAGACACGGTCATCGGACAGTTGGATCGCCCCTCGCTTGCCCGCCCTGCGGCGGTCTGCAATTTGACAGCTCAGCAATAAATCTGTAACCTCATGGACAGTCCACCGCACCCGCGGTGCGCTCGATCTCACGCCTGGTCTCATTCTCAAGTGGCGGCGGCCTGGTAAGGGGCCTAAATCCCCTTGTCAACGCAAAGAGTAGATGCATAATGCTCAACAGGTAATCCCTGCTTTGCATTTTGCACCAGGTCCTAGCGGGCCGGCGTGTTCGCCGAACGCGCCCTACCACCGTGGTAGGGACGGGCGACCCCAGCGCCTTGTGCCCGTCGCCCGTCGACGCCGCTCGGGGCGACCCTGAGCTTGTCGAAGGGTCGAAGGTCGCTGGGAAGCCCGGCGCCTCGCCGAGGCGTCGGTTTCGTTGCCGATTGCCGCAAGGAGAACTCTGCTCATGTTGCGTTCGCGTCTGACGTTCCTTCTCGTTGCTCTGACCCTGGCTGTGGCGCTGGCCGGTTGCGGCAGAAAGAAGCCTGCGGCAGCCCCGCCGCCGCCACCGCCGCCGCCGGCCGCTGCGCCGGAGGCTCCACCCCCACCGCC
>JBOGIN010000413.1:0-3467 GCA_050742275.1 Vicinamibacteraceae bacterium | reverse complement strand
GATCAGGGGTCAGGGATCAGTAGGGACGAGCCTTGCTGACGGCTGACGCCCGCTGATGCCTGAGCCCTGGCGCCTGAAGCCTTGAGATTCTCGGTTCGGTTCGTCCGGAGCGCCGCGAGCGTCGGGGACTTCCCGCGCGACACGATTCCGCAGATCGCGTTGGTAGGTCGTTCCAATGTCGGCAAATCGAGCTTGATCAACGCCTTGGCCGGCACGCGCGTGGCGCGCGTCAGTGCGGCACCAGGCAAAACACGGTTGATCAATGTCTATCGCGTAGAAGTTGCGGCACCGGCGGCGGGCTCCGTGTACGTCCTCGACCTCCCCGGTTACGGCTATACGCGCGGCGGCCCGACCGCGCGACGGTTGTTCGACACACTGGCCCGTGCCTACTTCGCACAACCGGCGGCAGAGAGCGGATGGCAGGGCCCGTCGGCAGCGATGCTCGTTGTCGACGCTCGACACCCTGGGCTTGCGAACGACGTCGCGGCCTGGAAAGGGCTGGCGACCCTGTCGTGTCACACGGCAGCGGTCGCTTCGAAAATTGACAAACTTTCCCGCGCAGAGCGGGTCCGCGTTATTGAATCATGGCAGACCTCGTTGAACGCTCCGGTTCTGGCCGTGTCGGCGGTGACCGGCGAAGGACTGGAAAAAATTCGGAATCTCATCGTCCGGCTCACGAGCCGGACAACCCCACCCGTGGCGCCGTGAACGGCCGAGGGCGCGCGGCAGGGGACGCGACGCCTCAGACTGGAAGCAGCACGGATGTCATCGATCTCGCCACGCTCAAGGATATGAGCGTCGCCGAGCTCACACAGCTCGCCAAGGAGCTCGACATCCCTGGGGCTACCGGCATGCGCAAACAGGAGCTCCTCTTCGAGATCCTGCGTGCGCGCACCGAGAAGAGCGGCCTGCTCTTCTCCGAAGGTGTGCTCGAGGTGCTGCCGGATGGCTACGGCTTCCTGCGCGCGCCCGACTACAACTACCTCGCCGGCCCGGACGACGTGTACGTCTCGCCATCGCAGATTCGAAAGTTCGATCTGCAGACGGGCGACACGGTCTCGGGACAGATCCGACCGCCCAAGGAGGGCGAGCGCTACTTCGCGCTCATCAAGGTAGAGGCCGTCAACTTCGAGCCGCCCGAGCGGACCCACGACAAGATCTTCTTCGAGAACCTGACGCCGCTCTATCCGGACGAGCGCATCACGCTCGAGGCCGCGAGCGACAACATCTCGGCTCGCGTCATGGATCTCATGACGCCGATCGGCAAGGGGCAGCGCGGCTTGATCGTCTCTGCGCCGCGGACCGGAAAGACGATGCTGCTGCAGAACATCGCCAACAGCATCACCACGAACCACCCTGAGGTGTACCTCATCGTGCTGCTCATCGACGAACGGCCCGAGGAGGTCACCGACATGCAGCGGTCGGTGCAGGGCGAGGTCATTAGCTCCACGTTCGACGAGCCGGCGCAGCGCCACGTGCAGGTGGCCGAAATGGTGATCGAAAAGGCGAAGCGCCTCGTCGAGCACCGGAAGGACGTCGTCATCCTGCTCGACTCGATTACGCGGCTCGCGCGTGCGTACAACACGGTGGTGCCGCCGTCCGGCAAGGTGCTTTCGGGCGGTGTCGACAGCAATGCCTTGCAGCGGCCGAAGCGCTTCTTCGGCGCCGCCCGCAACGTCGAAGAGGGCGGCTCGCTGACGATCATCGCCACGGCGCTCGTCGACACCGGGTCGCGCATGGACGAGGTGATCTTCGAGGAGTTCAAGGGCACGGGCAACATGGAGATCCATCTCGATCGCAAGCTTGCCGATCGCCGTGTCTTCCCCGCCATCGATATTCAGAAGAGCGGCACTCGGAAGGAAGAGCTGCTGCTGCTGAAGGAGGACCTGCAGCGCATCTGGGTGTTGCGCAAGGTGCTCAATCCGCTGTCCCCGGTCGAGGCCATGGAGCTGCTCATCTCCAGAATGGGCAAGACAAAGGCGAACGCCGAGTTCCTCGCCTCGATGAGCGGCGGTAAGTAGGGCCCCGGCGTCGTATTTCGTCACATCCGCTCGAGACCGGGCGGATGATCGACGCGTTGGTCTCCGCATCGGTCACTTGCCGGATGACGCGCATCGCGGAAAGCCGTAGTCATACGGGTGCGATTCGCCAAGGCAAGGTCAGTGCACGTCGCGGTTCTGCCGCGACCCCTGCCTCAGACTCAAGGAGACCCACCGTGAAGCGGACACCCTTACTCTGCGTTGTAATCGGATCGGCGGTGATCCTCGGTCCAGCCGGCGAGCTGACGGCGCGCGGCGGCGACGGAAGGCCGAAGCCCATACCGCTCGCCGCCGCAAGGCTCATCATCGAGTACAACGCCTCGGGCCCGGACGTCGGGCTCCAGGCATTCGTCGACGGTGAGCCCTGGACGAGGCTCCAGATCCGCGCTCCCAACGGGCGAAAGCTGTTCGATGTTCGGGGCAGAGGGAATGTGGGGATGCTCGGGTTGACCGAGCTGTTCTTCGAGAGCCACGAGCCGGCGACTGACGAGCTCAGTCTGGAGGAGTTCCTCGCGCTATTCCCGGAAGGTCGTTACACGTTCCTCGCCTTCACTCCCGATCTGCGGCTCCAGTGGGGAATCGCGACGTTCACGCATGCGATCCCGGATGCCCCAGTCATCACGAGCCCCCTCGAGGGGTCGCAACAAGATCCCAACCACACCGTCATTAGCTGGGAGCCCGTGGCCGATCCGCCGGGAAGTCAGATTGTCGAGTACCAGGTCATCGTGGAGCAGGTTGACGTCGAGCCGAAGCGGGTCTTCAGCGTCCACGTGCCGGCCAGCGTGAATAGTGTCACGGTACCGCCCGAGTTCCTGGAACCAGGGGTCGAGTACCCGTTTGAAGTGCTGGCGATCGAGGCCGGCAGAAATCAAACCATCACGGAGAGCTCCTTCTCCACCCAGTAGCATGCGTCGGAGCTCGTTTGGCGTGACCGGGGCGGTGCTCGCAATCGTTGCGGGCACCGCCGGCCTCATGACGCTGGAGAGCATCCGTGAGCCGCAGTTGACCCTGGGCGATCTGCTCTTGGAGCTCGTCGAGCCCGCCATCATCGTCAGCACGGCAGTGGCCGTCGCCTATGTGCTCACGCGCATGAAGCGCCAGCACGAGGAGCAGCTCACGCTGATCCGCGATCTCGAGGTGGCGCGTGCGGAGGGTACGCAGTGGCGCGCCGACATGCGTGAGCTCTTGAAGGGCCTCGGTGCGGCCATCGATGCGCAGTTCGAACGCTGGCGTCTGACGACCGCCGAGCGGGAGGTGGCGCTGCTGATCCTCAAGGGCCTCAGCCACAAGGAGATAGCGGCCGTGCGTGAGACCACCGAGCGGACGATTCGACAGCAGGCCCAGGCCATCTACAGCAAGGCCAATCTGAGCGGACGCGCCGCGCGCCGCCTTGCGCTTGGCCGTCTCCTCTTCGAGACGCTTCAGCTT
>JBOGIN010000412.1:0-2504 GCA_050742275.1 Vicinamibacteraceae bacterium | reverse complement strand
ATATCGCACACGGCTCGGTAAGTCCGCACGCTACGAGACTAGGATTAGTCGCTCAAGCAGCGGCGCTCCACAGCTGCAAGTACCGCCGGTTGCACGCCCCCGCAACCAAATTGTGAAGATCCCGGGGACAAACCGGGGACAATCTGACGAACGATCGAGGCCGATCAGCTTCCTGATGCCAGTCGAAGTGGTCGGCCTTGGTTTTTCCAGCTCACCTCCAACCCCCTTCGCGGTTCCTCGTCGGTTACGTTCAAGTAGCGCTGCGTCTGCTGAATGCTGGCGTGCCCAGCAACGAATCAGAAGTGCCAGCCTCCTGCGCTGATGGCGTGCACATGCCAGTCCAGCTTCCGATGCTTCAGGTCCGGGTCTTCTCACGCTTGATGAAGTGCAGCGTTCGGATCGATCCGCGCCGCGCGCCGTGCGGGCATATACGCGGCAATGAACGCGACAAGAAGCAACGCGGCGACTGTCAACGTCAACGTGAGCGCATCCTGCGGGGCGACGCCATACAGCCGACTCGCGATCGTGCGCGAGCCCACGTAGGCGAGGAGGCCGCCCAGCAGGTCGACCTGGGCTTCGATCCCGCGGGACTTCTGACGTTCAAGCTATTGGCGTCGCCGCACGAAACACCGGCGCGTCGTGAGGCCTTGATGGCGGCTGTTCGCGGGCGGCTCAGGGCCATGCCCGGCGTGCGAAGCGTGACTGCGGCCAGCCCGCTTCCGCTCGCTGATACGGCTAGCCCCATACGCTGGGGGACAGAGGATGCCCTGATCGATGCTAGCACGTTTCAGGCGGTCGATCATCAGGCCGTGCTCCCCGGTTACTTCGGAGCTCTTCGGACACCGCTCATCGCGGGCCGCTCGTTCACGTCCGCCGACAACGCTCCCGACCGAAATGTCGCCATCGTCGATCAGCTTCTGGCCGCCAAGGCTTTTCCGGGAGAATCCGCCGTCGGAAAACGCCTGCTCATACGCATTCGAACACCGGAGCCGGAGTGGGTCCAGGTCATCGGTGTAGTCGCACATCAGCGCGCGAGCGCGCTGGCTGAGTTGGGCCGTGAGCAGATCTACTTGACGGACGGGTTCATGGGGCATGGTGCCGCCACGAGGTGGGCTCTACGCACGGCTGGAGATCCTGCAGCCTACGAAGGTGCCGTACGCGGAGAATTGGCGAAGCTCGGCGGAGAGCTCGTCATGACCGAGATGCAGTCGATGGACGCCCTCGTCGAGCGAGCACAAGGGGAGACGCGTTTCTCGTTGCTGCTCATCGGCTCGTTCGCGTCCATTGCGGCGATCCTTGCGGCAGTGGGGCTCTACGGTGTGCTCTCGACCGTGGTTCGTCAGCGCACCGGCGAGATTGGTCTGCGGATGGCAATCGGCGCAGCACCCAGTCGCATCTTCGCGCTTGTCTTCGGACAGGGATTCCGCCTCTCCATCGCAGGCATTCTGATTGGACTCGTCGCCGCTTTCTGCCTCACGCACATGATGGCCAGCATGCTGGTCGGCATCAAGGCCACTGATCCGACGACGTTCGCGACGATGACAGTGCTCTGCCTTCTGGTTGTGGGCGCGGCGTCCTGGTTGCCGGCGCGCCGAGCGGCGCATCTCGACCCGATTGCCGCTCTGCGCAAGGAATGAGCCAGCGCGCGATCCCGCTAAGCGCTTCGTCCGGGAATCCAAAGCCGTGTCGGCGAGGCGTCTCACGCCGAGCGACCCGACCGTTTAACGCGTTGCGACGGCCGTTTGCTGCGGCCGGCGGTTTGATAGTCCGATTAATGGAATCGATTTGACGACCGGTCCAGGGCGTTCGTATGGTGAAGAGCCCGTTCGCACGTCACGCGTCCCGCTAACGTTCGTCTGGAGGTTTTCCGTGGGGCACGGCCGCTCTCGTGACGTTCGTGCTGCCGGCTGTCCTGCTCGCGCAAGACCCAGGGCCTGTTAGCGGCCGCCGGCTGGGAAGAAGACCCGCCGGTCCTGTCGTCTCTGATCGCCTTTGCTGTGCAACTCGACGGTGGTCAATGGGCGGTGGTGCTGAGGGCGTCTGATAACGGACGTTCCGTCAACCGCGCAAAAAACCGGTCTAATAGTTGCTATCGTCCTGTCAGATTCGGGCGTGCATCCTCTTTGTGAGCGATCAAGCACACCGTGAACGGATGGGTCGCCAACGATCTCGGCCACTGGTAGAATAGCGCCATGACGCATCAAGTTAATCTTCCGCCCGATGTCGAGCGCCGTCTCTCCGCAGGAGCAGCGGAGACGGGGCAGAAGATTGCGCAGGTGATCCAGGCGGCCGTCGTGCGGTACGTTGAAGACGTGGACAACGGGGTCCCGAACGGTGATGGCGACTGGACGGACGACAAGAACGCCCGGCGATGTGAGCTGATTGACAAAGACATTGCCGGGACGATCACGGCGGTCGAGCACGAGGAGTTGACGCAGCTTGAACGGCAGGCCCATGAGCACTTCGACCGAGTTGCGCCGCCTCCGATCGAGGGTGCCCGCCGC
>JBOGIN010000411.1:0-4017 GCA_050742275.1 Vicinamibacteraceae bacterium | reverse complement strand
ACGCGGCGCTGGATCGCCGGTGGTAGCACTCGAAGGGCGGGTAGATGGAGCCTCGCCTCTCCTTCTCCATATAAGACGAGGCTTTGCGCCGCTTCGGTTGCAGCCTCCCTCAGCCATGCTTCATCGTCACGTGCAAGCGCCGCTTCGCGGGCAAGGACTTTCGGCAGGTGCGGACCAATCTGCGACACGAGCTGCCGTAGCACGAGGTGGCGAATCCGGTTCCTCGCAAACGTGAGATCGCGGTTGGACGTGTCCTCGCGGTAGTCGAGCCCGCGCGATGCCAGATAGTGAAGGACCTGCGCGCGCGTGGTGTCGAGCAACGGGCGGATCACGCGACCCGCGCGAGGGTGCATCCCACCGAGACCTCGTGCTCCCGCGCCACGGAAGAGGCGCAGCAGGAACGTCTCGGCCTGGTCGTCACGCGTGTGACCGAGCGCGATGACGCTCGCGCCTGCCTGCGCACGCGCCCGCTCGAGACACGCGTGTCGCAGATCGTGGCCGGCGCGCTCGATCGAGATGCGCTTCGTCGCCGCCTCCGCGGCGACGTCCACGCGCTCGACCAAGAGCGGCAGACCAACCCGCTCTGCCAGTAATCGGCAGAACGCTTCGTCGCCGTCGGCTTCCTGGCGGCGCAGCCCGTGGTGCACGTGCGCCAACGCGCAAACCGTCGCGTCGCGCTCTGGTGCGACACGGCGCAACACGTCGGTGAGCGCTACGGAGTCTGGCCCGCCAGACAACCCCACGAGCACACGATCGCCCGGCACGAGCAAGTCATGCTCACGGATTGCCGATCGCACAGACGCGAGGAGGCGGGACATGCCTTGGAGGTGCTTGGTGCCGGTGGACGGACTCGAACCGTCGACCCTGCGCTTATGAGACGCATGCTCTGACCAGCTGAGCTACACCGGCACGACAGGTAGGCGTTCGTCGCGCGGCGGCGCCCTCCCCTTCCACTCGCCACAGCGAGCCCAGGGACCAAGAGCAGCTCGGCCCACGCCAGCCGAACCAAACAATTATACAGGCGTCAGGGGTCAGGGATCAGGCGTCAGCAGGGATCAGGCCTGAGGCCTACCGACCTGATGCCTGGATCCCTGACGCCTTCTACGCTGTCTCTTCCGCGGACGCGGCAGCCGGCTCGGCTTCGTGCGCGGGCATCAGCGAGCGGATCGCAACGTAAAGCACTGGGATGATGATGAGATTGAGCATCGTCGAGAGGAGGAGACCACCGACGACGGTCGTGCCGACCGAGTGACGCGCCGCCCGGCCGGGACCGGTCGCCAGCGCGAGCGGCAGCGTGCCGAGAACCAACGCGAACGAGGTCATCAGGATAGGTCGAAGGCGAATACGCGAAGCCTCTATTGCGGCTTCGACGATCGACAGCCCGCGGCGGCGGAGCTGCTCGGCGAACTCGACGACGAGAATACCGTTCTTGGCGGCGAGACCGATCAGCATCAGCAGGCCGACCTGGCAATAGACGTCGTTGATCAAGCCGCGTCCCCACTGCGCGAGCAGCGCCCCGAGGACGGCGAGCGGCACCGCCAGCAGGATGATGAACGGCAGAACGAGGCTCTCGTACTGGGCAGCGAGCGTGAGGTAGACGAACAACAACCCCAGGCCAAAGATAAGGATCGTCTGCCCGCCGGCCTCAATCTCCTCTCTCGACAGCCCCGACCAGGCGAATGTCATCCCTTGCGGCAGGGTGCGCCGGGCCAGATCTTCCATGATGGCAAGCGCCTGCCCCGAGCTGAAGCCTGGCGCCGCGCTGCCATTGATGGTTGCGGAGCGGAACATGTTGTAGTGCGAGATGATCTGCGGCGCCGTCGCTTCGGTGACACGTACCACCGTGTCGAGCCGGACCATTTCCCCATCGGGGGTCCGCATTTGGTACTGGCCGAGATCTCGGGGATTCGCGCGGAACTGCTGGTCCGCCTGGACGTACACGCGATACGCGCGATTGTTGAAGTCGAAGTCGTTCACGTAGACGGAGCCCATGAGCGCCTGCAGCGTGCTCGTCACGTCCTCGAAGGAGAGGCCGAGCGCCTTGAGCCGTTCGCGGTCGATGGTGACCGTGAGCTGGGGATCGTTGATTGTGAACGCGCTGAAGAGACCGGCCAGACCGGGGGTTTGGTTCCCCTGCATGCTCAGTTGGCCGGTCGCTTGCGCCAGCCGGCTGATATCTCCACCGCTCTGATCCTGCACCTCGAGCGTGAATCCACCGAATTGACCGATCCCTTGGATCGGCGGGAACTGGAACGGGATGACCATCGCACCGGTGATCCCCATGAGCTGCGCGCGCAACCGTGCAACGACGGCCATGGACGAGTGCTCATCACCTTCACGCTCCTCGAATGGCTTGAGGCGGACGAACTGCATCCCGCGGTTCGGGCCGCCGCCAAGGAAGCTGAAGCCGTGGACGGAAAACACGCCGTTCACCTCTTCGGTGCCGAGCAAGATCTTCTCGGACTGACGCGTGATGTTCGCCGTGTACTCGAGCGACGCGCCGTCCGGCGCCTGCACCGTGACGATGAAGAAGGGGTTGTCCTCGTCTGGCACGAAGCCCGTGGGGACGCGCGTATAGATCCAATAAGTGGCGACGAGCGCAATCGCAAAGCCTATCGCGACGACTGCCTTGAGGTTCACGAGACGATGCAGCCACCAGATGTAGCCACGCGAGAAGGCATCGATGACGCGGTTGACCTGGTGCCAGAACCACCCTTCCGCGCGCTCGCTCCGCAACAGGATCGCGGAAATCGCCGGGGACATCGTCAACGCCGTGAAGGCGGAAATCAAGACCGAGACGGCGATCACGATCGCAAACTGCTGATAGAGGCGCCCGGTCGTCCCAGGAAAGAGCGCCACCGGCACGAACACCGAGGCCAACACGAGCGACGTCGCAATGACCGGTCCGACGACCTCTCCCATCGCGTCCGCTGCAGCCACACGGGCCGTCTTCCCGTAGTCGTGAATGTGGCGCTGGATGTTCTCGACCACGACAATCGCATCGTCGACGACCAGGCCGGTTGCCAGCGTGACGCCGAACAGCGTGAGCGTGTTGTTCGAGAAGTCGAAGACTTTCATGAACGCAAACGTCCCGATGAGACAGACGGGAATCGTGATGGCCGGGACGACGGTGCTCCGCCAATCCTGCAGAAACAAGAACATGACGAGCAGGACCAGCAGGACCGCCTCGACGAGCGTGGTGATCACCTCTTTGATCGACTCCTGCACGGCGGTGGTGGTGTCAAAGGCGATCTCATGTCTGAGACCTGGCGGAAAGCGCTCCGACAGCCGTTCGAGCTCGGCGGTCACGGCGGCGTACACGTCGAGGGCGTTGGCCGTCGGCAGCTGCATCACGCCGAAACCAACCGCATCTTGACCGTTGTAGCGCAGGGAGGCGCCGTAGGTCTCGGCCCCTAGCTCGGCGCGGCCGACATCCTTGACCCGAACCAGGGCGCCATCGTTCCCCTCTTTCAGGATGATGTTCTCGAACTCCGACGCCTCGCTGAGGCGGCCGACCGCCCGGACACTGATCTGATAGCTCTGTCCCTTCCTCACGGGCGGCTGGCCCACCTGCCCGGCAGCCACCTGGACGTTCTGCTCGCGCAACGCGCCAACGACGTCGGCGGCTGTGAGACCCCTCCCCGCCAATCGATCCGGATCGAGCCACAAGCGCATCGCATATTTGCGCTCGCCAAAGATGACCACCTCCGCGACGCCAGGCACGCGCTTGAGCGCATCCCTGATATAGACGTCGACGTAGTTGCTCATGAAGAGCGTGTCGTACTGGCCGTTCTCGGAGTAGAACGCCGCGCCAAGCAGGAACCCCGTCGATTGCTTCTGGACGGTGATGCCGAGTTGCTGGACCGCAGCCGGCAGCCGGGCCTGGGCGGTGGCAACGCGGTTCTGCACATCGACCGCCGCGAGGTCGGGGTCGCGGGTCACGTCGAAGGTGACGTTAATCGAGCTCGTCCCCTGGTTGCTGCTCGACGAGGTCATGTAGAGCATGCCCTCGACGCC
>JBOGIN010000410.1:0-1944 GCA_050742275.1 Vicinamibacteraceae bacterium | reverse complement strand
GGCATCAGCCAGCTCGCGCTGGGTGACGAGACGCGGGCACGGGCGGCGTTCGAGCGGGCGCGCCGGCAGGCGCCGCGCGACGGCGCGGCGCTCTTCTATCTTGCGTGGATCGAAGAGCGGGGCGGTCGCCTCGCACAGGCGCGGCAGCTCGTCGACGAAGCGCTGCGGCTGGACGGCGGTCTGGTCGACGCACGGGCATTGCTCGGCAAAGTGCTCCTCGGTCAGGACGCACCCATCGACGCCGCGCGCCATCTCGACAAGGCGGCCGCCGCGAAGCCGGAGGACGCGTCGATCCGATACTTGTTGGCACAGGCGTATCAACGGGCCGGCAGGACCGAGGCGGCCGCGCGGCAGTTCGAGGAAGCGCGCCGCTTGAAGGCACGCGAGGTCGCCCGCGAGCGCGCGAGGAAGCGATAATCATGAGGCATCTTGGCAGGAGGAACCGATGAAAACATCCGTTGCACGCTTGTTCGATCGCAGGAGCTTCGTCAAGGCATTCGGCGTGGGCGCCGCGGGCCTCGGCGCCGCCAGTCTCGTCACGGACGAGAGCCTCGACGCCATCACCCAGAACGTGCGGACCGCGTCAAAGCCCTCTGCCCTCGAGATCACCGACTTACGCGTGGCCGTGGTCGTGGACGCGCCGTTTACCTGCCCGATCATCCGGCTCGACACCAACCAGGGCATTTCAGGCTACGGCGAGGTGCGCGACGG
Source organism: Vicinamibacteraceae bacterium (assembly GCA_050742275.1). GTDB lineage: Bacteria > Acidobacteriota > Vicinamibacteria > Vicinamibacterales > Vicinamibacteraceae > WHTT01. The sequence goes on along the minus strand of JBOGIN010000410.1, from coordinate 1,233 downwards.
AGCGCACGAGAAGTACGCGCTGTTCCTCAAGAGTCGCATTCTCGGTGAGAACCCCTGCAACGTGGACAAGATCTTTCGGAAGATCAAGCAGTTCGGTCATCACGCGCGGCAGGCCGGCGGCGTCTGTGGCGTGGAGATGGCGCTCTGGGATCTCGCGGGCAAGGCGTACGGTGTGCCGGCGTATCAGATGCTCGGCGGCAGGTTTCGGGACCGGGTCCGTCTCTACGCCGACACCAGGCAAGGGGCAAACGCGACGGAGCAGGGCAAGCTCCTCAAGGAGCGCATGGACCTCGGCATCACGTTTCTCAAACAGGACTTCGGCATCGGCCTCCTGAGGGACATCCCGGGAACGCTTTCAATGCCGCTCGGCTACGATTACCGCGCGAGCCAGAACGTGATGCATCCCTTCACCGGCATCGAGATCTCCGACAAGGGCATCGACTGGCTCGACAACTACGTGGGAGAGATTCGCAAGGTCATCGGCTACGAGATCCCGCTCTCGACCGATCACTACGGGCACATCGGCGTGAACAGTTGTATCAAGCTGGCGCGCGCGATGGAGAAGCACAATCTGGCCTGGATGGAGGACATGGTGCCGTGGCAGTTCGGCGAGCTCATGAAGCAGATCAAGGACAGCACCACCGTTCCCATTTTGACCGGCGAGGACATCTATCTGAAAGAGCCGTTCATCAAGCTGATCGACATGGGCGCCGTCGACATGATCCATCCCGATCTCGCGAGCTCCGGCGGTCTCCTCGAGACCAAGAAGATTGGCGACTATGCCATGGAGCACGGTGTAGCGATGGCCATGCACTTCGCAGGCTCACCCGTCTCGTTCATGGCCAACGTGCATTGTGCAGCGGCGACGGAGAACTTCATCGCGCTGGAGCACCACTCCATAGACGTGCCGTGGTGGGAGGATCTCGTCACGAGCCCGACGCCAATCACCGAGAAGGGCTTTGCGACCGTCCCGGAGCTTCCGGGCCTGGGCGTCGAGCTCAACGAGGAGGTCGTCAAGCAGCACCTGCGTCCCGGGAGCGGCTATTTCGAGCCGACGCCGGAGTGGAACGAGCTCCGCACGAACGACCGGTTGTGGAGCTAGCGTGGAGACGCGGCCTGGCGACGTGTATGTCAGACGTGGGGTCCGCCTTTAGGCGGACCTACATGGCCGATAGGGCGAACTCGCGCCGTCATGGGCCGCCTAAAGGCGGCCCCTACGTGAATTCTTCACAG
>JBOGIN010000409.1:0-4093 GCA_050742275.1 Vicinamibacteraceae bacterium | reverse complement strand
ACGAGGGGTCTAAAGGCCCCTCGCTACGTCCTAAGTGAAACGGTATTGGGGTTAAGGCCATTGCCTGTAACACTCGGGAGCGTGCCATGAATACGGCCGTTCTGTGGTCCCGCATAGGGTTGGTCCTTCTCGCCATCGGGGTGGTTGGTGCGCCGCATAGCACCGAGACGGTAGTCAACGCCCAGCCAGCACGCGCTTCGCTTCAGCCAACGACGATCGCGCGCGCTGTACGGGCGGGCGTGACGCCTCGCGTGCGCGATCTGCGGCCGGAACCGTTGAAAGCCAGCGAGCGAGACCCGGGCCAAATCAAGGGGAAGGCGCCGCGGGAGATTCGCAATCGGCCTTTGCCCAGAAGCGAGCGGGCGGCGCAGGGGCTCGCCCCGGCGCCCACCGGCGACGCCGCGGCCCAGCGGGTCGCGCCTCAGGCCGCCATGCCCTCTCCACTCCTGTCGTTCGAGGGCCTCAGCAACGAGGACAACGTCGATCAGTTCGGGTTCGGCGTGCTGCCGCCCGACACCGTCGGGGATGTCGGGCCAAACCACTACGTCCAGGCCGTCAACATCGTCTACCGCGTGTTCGATAAGAAGGGAGTGCCGCAGACGCCGCCGTTCAAGATGAGCCAACTCTTCCAGAACATCGGTGGTGTGTGCGCCACGCGTGACGATGGCGATCCGATCGTGTTGTACGACCACCTCGCGAACCGTTGGCTGCTCACGCAGCTCGCGGCCGCGACGCCCATCTCGCATCAGTGCATCGCAGTCTCTGCGACAGGCGACCCGGCGGGCGCGTACTTCGCGTACGACTTCGCGATGCCGAACGAGAAGTTCAACGACTACCCAAAGTTCGGCGTGTGGCCGGACGCCTATTACATGACGGACAATCAGTTTACCACCTCGTTCGTGGGCGGCGGAGTCTTTGCCTTCGACCGCACGCGGATGCTGCAGGGCAACCCGGACGCGAGCTTCATCTACTTCGACCTCGAGCTCCTGGATCCCACCATTGGCGGCATGCTGCCCACCGACCTGGACGGCGCGCCTCCCCCCGCCGGCACGCCGAACTACTTCGTGTACTTCACGGCCACGGAATTCGGCGACGCGAATGACGCGCTGCGCATCTTCGAGCTTCGCGCGAGCTTCGACGAGCCCGAGACCTCGACGTTTGCCGAGCGCGCCGATAGCCCATTGGTCGTCGCGGATTTCGATCCGCTCTCGCCTGCTGGCGCTGACGACGTCGAGCAGCCCGCGCCTGCGGACGTTCAGACGGAGTCGTTAGATGCAATCTCCGATCGATTGATGCATCGCCTCGTCTATCGGAGGTTTGGGAGCCACGAGTCTCTCGTGGTCAATCACACGGTGAATGTCGGGACCGGGACCACAATCGACACGCACCAGGCCGGCGTCCGTTACTACGAGCTCCGGCGTGCGCTGCCGAACGGCGCCTTCGAGGTGCACGAGCAGGCGAGCTTCGCGCCGGATGCGGACAACCGCTGGATGGGCAGCGCGGCGATTGACAACCAAGGCAACCTGGCCGTCGGCTACAGCGTGTCGAGCCGCCAGACGTTTCCATCGATCCGTTACGCGGGGCGCTTGGCCTTCGATCCGCCCGGAGGCCTGACGCAGGGCGAGACGCAGCTGCAGGCAGGAAGCTTCGTCCAGCGCGATACCAGATCGCGCTGGGGAGACTACAGCTCGCTCAACGTCGATCCGGCCAACGAGTGCACGTTCTGGTACACGAACCAGTACTACGCGGTCGACAACCCAACCAGTGTGGCCGAATGGCAGACAAGGGTCGGGTCCTTCAGGTTTGCCGCGTGCACGCCGCCTGCGCGAGGCGGCGTGTCGGGCACCGTGACGAATTGCACCGGCGGCGGGAACGTCGCCGGCGCGCTGGTCGAAGTGGGCGCGTACTCGCGAGTCACCGGCGGGAACGGACGATTCTCGATGCGCTTGCCGCCCGGCACCTATGCGTTGATCGTGACGCCCCCTTCCGGGTACGCAGCGCCACCGCCCGAAGACGTGACCGTCGAGGCCGATGGCACGCTGACGGCGAACGTCTGCCTGACCGGCGTCCCGCTCATCGAGCTGGCTGATGCCGCGCTGGTCGGCGAAGGATGTGCGCCGGAGAACGGGGCGGTCGACCCAGGCGAGTTCGTGATCGTCGACATCACGCTTCGCAATACCGGCTTCGCGCCGACGGCCAATCTCGAGGGGAGATTGCTGGAGAACGCGACGGTCAAGAGGCCGAGCGGCGCACGACGCTATGGCGCCATTCCGCCGGGCGGCGAGGCCACGCAGCGCTACAACTGGCGCGCGAGCGGTCTCTGCGGAGAGCCTTATCTTCTCCAGCTGCTCGTCGCAGACGGCTCGACGAGCTTCGGCACGTTCGAGGCCACGGAGCTCCTTGGCGCTATCACCGAGCACACGTTCTCCAACGAGATTCCCATCGAGCTCCCTCCCGACCCACCGGCAGCCGGTCCGGCGGCGCCGTATCCCTCGACCATCGACGTGTCGGACATTACGGAGCCGGTGCAGAAGATCACCGTGACGCTGCACGGTCTCGCGCATACGTTCCCGGACGATATCGACCTGCTGCTGGTGGGCCCACAGGGACAGAGTGTCGTGCTCCTGTCGGACGTGGGCGGTCCCGACGACATCAGCGGCGTCGACCTGACATTCGATGACGAGGCCCAGACGCCGGCGCCTGTCCCCATTGTCAGCGGCACGTTCCAGCCGACGAACATCGGCACGGACGACACATTCGAGGCGCCGGCGCCTGAAGGGCCCTACGGCGCCGCGCTCTCCGCGTTCAAGGTTGCCGACCCGAATGGAACATGGAGCTTGTACACAGTCGACGATGTCGAGTCGGATACCGGGATGATCGCCGGAGGCTGGACGTTGACCGTCACGACGCTTTCGTGCACCGCGCAGTGCGGCAACGTACGGCCGAGGCTGCGCGTCGATGCCACGCTGCGTCGTGCATCGCCGACCGCCGTGATGGCAGAGATCCTCGTGAACAACGCTGGCAACGGCGTGGCGCAGGCAGTCGAGATCACCAGCGTAACGCTTGGTGCTGAAACAGGCTCCCCGTTGCCTCAGCGCTTGGGGAACATCCTCCCCGGCAACACGGGGACGGCGCACGTCGCGTTCGATCCGTCGCCGCCCCAAGGGGGGCGCGTAGAGTTGCGTGTGAAGGGCTCATCGCTCGAGGGCCCGTTCGAAGCAACGCTGCGGCGTGTGGTGCCATAAGCCCACGATTCACAAGAGAATCGTGGGGCAGGTGAACGAGGCGACAAGCATCAGGACCGTCCATTGTCGTCGGCGCTATTCTTGTCGGCTGTTCGTTGGTCCGCGTCAAGGCTCTCCAGAAGCTCCGCTGCCGTCTGAACCCGAATGCCATGCCGTAGCAGGCTGGAGAAATGACGGCGGTTTTCCGTGAGCACGAGCTCGGCACCCGCAGCACGTGCCGTCTCGGCAATGTGTAGGTCATACACGCGTCCGCCGATGATGCCGTCTTGCGCTGCGGTGCGAAGCAAAGGGAGACGAGAGGATTCCGGCAACTGCACGACGTCAACGCGGGCGATGATCTCCTCTTCGATAAGACGCAACGCCTCCGCCGGATCGAGACGAAACTCGACCGGCAGCCTTGTCGAGACGGAATAGAACTCGAGACAGCAATGCCAGGCGGTCCGGCAGCGGCCAAGCTTTCCCTCGGCTAGGGCATCCATCACACGCTGTGCCGGTGCATTGGGATGCTCGAGCTCGATGAGACCGGCAATCAGCAGGCTGGTATCGAAGAAGATCTCGTCTACCAGGGCCACCGGTTCCGTTCCTCTTCGACGAGCTCGGCAATGTCAACGGCGGTGCGAGACGCGGGCGCGGCCGTCGGCCTCGCTACCAGGCGCTTCGTCTTTCCTCGTCTGACCAACTTGGGCCGTGGAGCCATTCGTACCAATCGGATACCAAGATCATCGACCTGGATCTCGACCTCGGTTCCCGGCTTCAATCCTGCGCGCATTCTAATATGGGCTGGAATGACCACTCGACCTGCCTTATCAATGGTAGATGCCATGCCATCATCATACCATTATGTAGCC
>JBOGIN010000408.1:0-3488 GCA_050742275.1 Vicinamibacteraceae bacterium | reverse complement strand
GGCCGCGCGCCTCTTCCGGCGCCAGCTTCACCGGCGGTGGGGGAGGGCGCTGGATCGCCTGTTCGAGCGGCACGCTCACGTCTGGCTTCACCGACGGCAGCGTAAACGGCTTCGGCCTCGCGTCGGGCGGCTCCGCCTGCTGCACGGGACGCCCGGCAATCGGCGTCATCCCACCGGTCTTCGGCCCCGGTGTGCCGCCCAGGCTGATCGTCATCACGACGCGCTCCTCGTCATTGTCCGACAGGCGCCAGCCGGTCGGCATCAGCAGGAGCGCCGTCATGACAACCAGGTGCGCGATGAGCGAGAGCGTCAGCGTTCGCCGAAGCCCCTCGGGCTCATGAGCACGACCGAGCAACGCCTGTGAGACCAGATCCTGCACAGCTTACCGCTCTCCAGGTAATCGCGTCACCATGGCGACGTTCTCGACACCAGCCCCCTTTAGGAGGTCCATGACCTCGACGGCTTGCGCCATCGTCACGGCTCCGTCGGAGCGGAGGTAAACGCTCTTGTCCGAGCGGTCGACCATGAGCTGACGTACGCGCTCCTCGAACACTTCGATCCGCACGAGCTTGTCGTTGATCTCGACCTGGCGCTCCTCACCAAAGGTCGGCGGGATCGTCACGAAGACACGCTCGTTCTCGAGCACGGGGGAATTGCGCGCCTCTGGAAGCGCGACGTCCATGCCGCGCGTCATCAACGGCGCCGCCACCATGAAGACGATGAGGAGCACCAACATCACGTCGACGAGCGGCACGACGTTGATTTCCGACAGGCTGGGCGCCACGTGGTACATGCGGCCCCGCCGTCCACCCATCGCCGACCCGCCGGTCGAATGAACTTTCACTCCCGGCATGTGTCTACGTGAAGTTCCGTTCCGCGATGTTGAGGAACTCCAGCGAGAAGTCCTCCATCGAGGAGGCAAAGTGCTTCACCCGCTGCGTGAGCAGGTTGTAAAAATACACAGCTGGAATTGCCGCGAACAAGCCCATGGCTGTCGCAACGAGCGCTTCGGCGATGCCCGGCGCGACGACCGCGAGGTTGGTCGAGCCTACCTGGCCGATCTCCTGGAACGCGTTCATGATCCCGTACACGGTTCCGAACAACCCGATGAAGGGCGCGATGTTGGCCGTGGTCGCGAGAAACGTCACACGGTGCTCCAGCTTGTTGACCTCAATGCCGGCGGCACGGAGCAACGCACGGTCGAGCGCATCGAAGCTCTTTAGAGTTGGACGTCCTGTCGGGTTGGCCGGCCGCTCGCCTTGCGGCGCTCGAAGCTGGGCCGTGAGCTCCGCATAGCCAGCCTGGAAGAGGCTGACGAGCGGGCTCTCAGTCAACGTTCGGCAGACCGCTTGAACCTCGGAGAACTTGCTGCTCTTGCGGAACACGTCGAGAAACGCCAGCGACTGACGCTCTGCGCGACGAAACTGCCATTGCTTGTAGAGGATGATTCCCCAGGAGACAACCGAAAAGACGACAAGAACGAGAAGGACGGCCTTGACGGGAAGGCTCGCGTTAGCAATGAGCGTCAGAACATCCGTGCCCCCGGCTTCGGGCGCGGCAACAGGCGGCTCCTGCAGAGCAAGAGCAAACGAACCGAGCGTTGGCAAACGAGCCTCCGACTGTAGTCATATGCAGCGCCGCTGGGACAGCGCGATAACTCACGGTATCATGGCCACCGACACGAATCAAGTCTCTGATAACAGGGGAGTTTCAGCTTACGGCGCGATCGGCGAACGTGCCCTATCCATCGTGGTAGGCACGCCTTGCCGAGTCGTCCATTCGTGCTCTTCTATCAGACATAATGACTGACGCCGATGATTCGCTACGTGAGTATCCGTCAGCTCGCCGTCATCGAGAGCCTCGACCTCGAGCTTGGTCCGGGCTTGACCGTGTTTACCGGCGAGACCGGCGCCGGGAAGTCGATCCTGGTCGAAGCCATCGGGCTCCTGCTCGGTGGTCGTGCCTCCGCCGATCTCGTCCGCACCGGCTCTCCCGCGGCGCAGATCCAGGCGGTGCTCGAAAGAACGGACGGGCGCGAGACCATCCTTAGACGCGAAATCTCCGCCCAAGGCCGGAGCCGCGCGTTTGTCGACGATGTGCTCGTGACGACGATGGTCCTCCGTGAGGCGGTGGCTGACCTCGTGGACCTGCACGGGCAGCACGAGCACCAAAGCCTCCTGCAAACGAACACACAGCTCGAGCTGTTGGATCGCTTCGCCGGCCTCGAGCCCGAGCGCGCAGCGTGTGCCACCCGATACGATGAATGGCGCACGCTGCAGGATCAGCTCGATGCCGCGCAGCTCGACGATCGCGAGCGCACCGCGCGGATCGATCTCCTGACGTTTCAGCTCAATGAGATCGACGGCGTCGCGCCTCAGCCTGGCGAAGATGAGGAGCTCGCCGCGACGCGCCAGATTCTTGCCAACGCAGAGCGCATTCAACAGCTCGGATGCGAGAGCTACGAAGCGCTGTACGAGGGAGACGCCGCGGTGCTCGCGCAGCTCGATCACGTGTGGCGTCGGGTGGCCGAGCTGGCCGCCCTCGAGCGGCGCTTCGAGCCGCACCTCGAGGCACGTGACGTTGTCAAAGCCCACTTGGAAGATCTCGCGTTCTTCCTCCGCTCCTTCCTGTCTGACCTGGACTCCTCGCCGGAACGCCTGCAGACGATCGAGGATCGCCTTGCCGCGATCGAGCGATTGAAGCGGCGCCACGGGCCGACATTAGACGAGGTGCTTCGTCATCGCGGCGACATGGCAGCCGCTCTCGCGGCGTTGGAGACATCGACCGAGCGAGCGGCGCAACTGCAGGAACAGATGACGCAGGCAGCCGATGCCTACCAGACAGCAGCACGTGCGCTGTCGACGCGTCGCAGGACAGCGGCCCCTGACTTCACGGAGCGCCTCCGAGCCGCGCTCGGTGAGCTTGCCATGGAGCACACCCGCTGCGAAATGCGCTTCGGTCCTGAGTCCCCATCAAGCCGCTCTTGGACGGCAAACGGCTTCGATCACGTCGAGCTCTTTCTCTCTCCGAATCCTGGCGAGGAGCTGCGCCCCCTGGCCCGGATTGCCTCGGGAGGCGAGTTGTCACGCATCATGCTCGCCATGAAGACGCTCGCCTCGCCGGATGTCCCAGGCAAGACGCTGATCTTCGACGAGGTCGACGCCGGTATTGGTGGGCGCGTTGGCGACACGGTTGGCGCCAAGCTCAGACGCCTTGCGGATGAGGTGCAGGTGCTCTGCATCACGCACCTCCCTCAAGTGGCGGCGCACGCACAGGCACACGTGAACATTAGCAAGCATGTGGTCAACGAGCGTACGATAACCAGAGCGACGGTGCTGGACGCGAACGCTCGCGCCGCGGAGCTCGCACGCATGATGGGCGGCGAGGTCTCGAGCGCGGTTCTCGAGGGAGCCCGCGCCATTCTTGCGGCGAAGGCAGCAGGAAAGACGGGCGCGGGCAAATCGGCAGGCAAGACGGGTCGCAGCCGA
>JBOGIN010000407.1:0-3788 GCA_050742275.1 Vicinamibacteraceae bacterium | reverse complement strand
AAAAAGAGCAGCGACTGCGGCAGCAGGTGGAACAACGGGCGAAGTCATAAAAATGGACCGGGTACCTTTTCGGCGCCGAAAAGGTACCCATTTCATTTTTCGTCAGACGAACGGATTCTCGTCCGCGCTTGGACCGTAAATCGCGGGAATGGGCACGCCAAGCGCCCGCAGGTAGACGCTCAACTGACCGCGGTGGTGATACCAGTGATTCAGCATCACCGAACGCAGGAACGCCATGCGTGGCACCGCAAACAGCTCCCGGTCGCCGTGCATCAGCCGCCACGTCTCCATCAACGCGGCGTCGTCCATTCCGCCGAGCGCTCGTTTCGCCTTGGCGATACTCTCGTCGAGCGCCGGCAACAGCTCCGATGCGCTCTTGGGGTCCGGATCGGTGAACTGCGGCACTTGCGCTGGCGATCGAGAGGCAAGCTCGGCCACCCCGCCCGGCACATTCGCCACATGCATGGCCAGCACACCGAGCGTCCTGGCCTTTTCATGCGGCCGCCAGGCCAGGTGTTCGTCCGGCACGCGCTCGAGCACGCGCCGCGTCGTCTTTGCTTCCTCTTCGAGCTCCTGCAACATTGCATCAATCAACGCCATCACCACGCCTCTCTCCTGGTTGCTTGCAGCCGTGATTCTATGCCGCCAGCAGGTTGTCGCGCCAGTAAACGTTCCATCGTCTCCAGCGTCCCGGTTCCCGGCTGCGGCACGTAGGTCATGAGGCTGAGGTTGGCGAACCGCTCGTCCCGCAGATCGAACGTCGAGAAATCAAACGTCAGGCGGCCCGCCCCTGGATGGTCGAAGCTCTTGACGCCATCTTGGTACGGGTGGACCTCATGGTCTCGCCACCAGGCCGCGAACTCGGGACTCTCCGCGCAGAGGAGATCGATGATCTCGTGGTACCACGGGTCGTCCACGTAGCGCGCATACACGGCGCGAACCTTGGCGACGATGCCACGGGCTGCGCGCGGCCAATCCACCAACTGGTGGCGCATATCTCGATTCAAGAACAGCACCGAGAGCATGTTGCGCTCGTGCCCCTGCATTGCCGCAAAGTCGCCGTAGAGAATGGTTGCGCCACGATTCCACGCCACAACGTCCCATCGCTCGCCATAGACCAACGCCGGATACGGATCGAGCCGGTCGAGAAGCCGCTGCAGGTGCGGGGCGACATCGGCCGCGCGCCACCCGGCGTCGCCGTTGCCCTGAGGTCCATAGCCGGCGAGCGTCAGCAGGTGTCGTGAGGCGCTTGGCTCGAGCCGGAGCGCGCCGCTGATTCGCCCGAGCGCGTCCGCTGAGGCGCGCACCGCCCGCGCCTGCTCGAGCCACGTATACCACTCGGTGCTGACGCCCGCGAGCGCTGCGACCTCCTCACGCCGCAGTCCGGGTGTTCGCCGCCGCCCGCCCGGCGGCACACCCACCTCATCCGGCTTCAACCGCTCACGCCGCGTCCGAAGAAAGTTGGCGATCTCCCGTCGTCGTTCTTCGCTGAGTATGGTCATCTGCCCGCCTTCAACAGTGTGACGACTGGGCTCTCCGCCCGGGTGGGAGTGCCAATACCAGGATACGCGGTTCCTTATCCCACTGTTCGCCAAACGCTACGATGGCGCGAGCGATTCATAACGGTCACCGCCCATGGCGCGGTGTCTTTAGAGGTGCTTTCGACATGAAACAACGTCCCCTCGGAACAACTGACCTGCGTGTCTCCGCGATCGGCCTGGGTTGCATGGGTATGTCCGATTTCTACGGGCCTGCGGAGGACGCCCCATCGATTGCCGTCATCCAGCGCGCTCTGGAGCTCGACATCAACTTCTTCGACACGGCCGACATGTACGGCGTCGGCGCGAACGAGACGCTCGTGGGACGCGCGCTCCGCGACAGGCGCGACCGCGCGATCATCGCAACGAAGTTCGGCAACGTCCGGTCGAGCGACGGGCGCTTTCTCGGCATCAATGGCCGGCCAGACTATGTCCGGCAGGCGTGCGACGCGAGCCTGCGCCGCCTCGGCATCGACGTCATCGATCTGTATTACCAGCATCGCGTCGACCCCGAGACGCCCATCGAGGATACGGTTGGCGCGATGGCGGATCTCGTGAAGGCCGGCAAGGTGCGCTACCTCGGCTTGTCAGAGGCGGCGCCCGCGACGATACGGCGCGCTCACGCGGTGCATCCCATCGCCGCGCTGCAAACGGAGCTCTCACTCTGGTCGCGCGAGCCGGAAGAGGAGCTGCTGCCGCTCTGTCGCGAGCTTGGGATCACGTTCGTGGCGTACAGCCCGCTGGGCCGGGGATTCCTGACGGGCGCGATCAAGTCGCCCGCGGATCTCGCTCCGGACGACTGGCGCCGGCAGAACCCGCGATTCCGGGATGAGAACTTCACGGAGAACCTCGCGCTGGTGCGCGCGGTGGAGACGCTCGCCCAAGCGAAGCAATGCACCGCCGCCCAGCTCGCGCTGGCCTGGGTTCTCGCGAGCGGCGAGTACGTCGTCCCAATCCCGGGCACGCGAAGTCTCGGGAGGCTCGCCGAGAATGCCGCAGCAACGGACATCACGCTTTCGTCCGACGAGCTAGCCGAGCTCGATGCCGTTGCGCCGCTGCACGCCGCGGCTGGCGATCGCTATCCGGAAGGAAGCCTCCAGACCGTCAACCGTTGAGGTACAAATAGAGGCTCCTTCACCCGTGCGCCTGTAGTACGTAGCGCGGGGTCTTCAGACGCGCGCCCGCGCGGCCTAAAGGCCGCGCGCTACGTAATTTATTCACAGGCTCTCTTAGACTCCTCGCCCGCACATTAGACTCGTCGCACGCGCGGTCTAAAAGACCGCGCGCTACGGATTCATCCGCTGGGGAGAGAGCGTGCCGCGTCAGCGTAGCCCTTGATTACAATTCTTGACAAAACTGCCGTCAGATCTGCGACGCATATCGTTACAGCCACGAAGGGAGCGTAGCCGATGGATGTCGAGATCAAAGAGATGCCGGAGCTTCGCGTTGGGACCTTGCGTCACATCGGCCCGTACACTCAGATCTCACAGGCGTTCGAGCGCCTCGGTGCAATTGCGGGGCCGGCCGGGCTTTTCCAACAACCGGGCGCGGCTATGATGGCCATCTACCATGACGACCCACGAGTCGTTTCACCTGACCAGTTGCGCTCGGATGCCGCGATAGTGGTGCCGGAAAACGTGGCGCTGCCGGAGGGGCTCGCCGAACAGCGCGTTGCAGCAGGTCGCTATGCCTGTGCGGTGCACATCGGACCTTACGAAAAATTGGACGGCGTCTGGGCGCGCTTCCTGGGAGAATGGCTACCCGCGAGCGGGCATCGCATGAGTGCGGGCGCGAGTTATGAGATCTACCGGAACGACCCGACGAAGGTTCCAAAAGCGGAGCTCCGCACAGACATGTACCTCCCCGTCGCGTAGGCTGGCATTCCATGCGAACGGCATGTGATCGGCATCGGCGATGACTGCCGATCACATCCGTCCCGGCCCTCTACTGATTTGCCGCCATCCGCGCGCGCGAGCGCGCGTCCTGCTCGCGGATCTCCGGCGTGACCTCCGCGCCAAAGTCCGAGGCCTCGTGGAGCTGACGAATCTCGCTCTCGCCGTCACCCGCTACCTCGAGGAAGCGCTTTGTCCACGCGACTGCCTCTTCCTTCGACTGGACCTGGATCACGGCATAGCCGGCGATGAGCTCCTTCGTCTCGGCGAACGGGCCGTCGGTGACCGTGACGGTTCCATTGGAGCGTCGGATTCGCGCACCCTTGACGCTCGGGTGGCAGCCCCCTGTGTCGAGCAC
>JBOGIN010000406.1:0-2648 GCA_050742275.1 Vicinamibacteraceae bacterium | reverse complement strand
CTCGGCGCTGCCGCTTCCCTGCACAGGGTGCGTCCGGCGAACGAACGCCGCAGAGCGGCCGCGGTATCTCAGCTCGAAGCGGGGAACGTGCTCCCGGTAGTCTGCCTGGGTGAGCTTGCGGCCCGCGTCGAGCAGCGCCACGCTCAAGCCGGCTTCGGAGAGGCGCTTTGCTGCCCATCCGCCGGAGGCGCCGGAGCCGACGACGAGGACATCGAAGGATCTCCCGGCTGGATCTCGCTCCGCTTGGAACACGGTTCTCCCCCCGGCGCGCGGAGCGCGCCAAAACCAGCACTGGCTCACCAGCCAAGAGGCTCTGCCCCCGAACATCCACGTAAGTGGTCGGGGATATCAAGGGCAGAGCCCCTTGGCTGGTGCGCTACGGCCGGGATGCCGTGCGACCCGCGCCGTTTCGCTCCAGCCACTTCTTCAACACCGGCGACTGCCGCGCCCGCAACGCCGCGCAGCTTTCCACGCGCTCGATCCCTTGCTGCAGCGTGCGTTGGACGGCGTCGACGCGGTGTGAGGCAAAGAACGTCTTGATGTCTGCTGCCGCCTCGTCGGAGCAGAAGCTGCCGAGCGCCCCGACAATCGTCGGGATCCCCTGGAATACCCCAAGACGCTTCGTCAACGTTGGCCAGTGCTGCTTGGTGAACGTCCAGGCGGCAGCGCGCGACCAGGGACTCGCCAGCAAATCGGCGATCAAGGTGCCGGTGTCCTGCGTCCGCACCTTGTCGGACATCGCCAAGGTGAGCGTCCGCTTCACGAGCGCCGGATCCCTGAAGTAGGAGAGCGCATTGAAATAGCGATAATACTGCTGTGGCTCCGACGCCGTTTGCTCGAGGCCCGCCACGTATTGGTCATACAACGAGGCATCTCCGTTCAATGCCGCCACGTGCAGGACGTCCGGCGCCAGCGTTGCGTCCAGCGACGTCGAATCCGCGATGTATCCAACGGCCAGCTCGCGGGCGCGCCCTTGCACATCGGGGGAGTCGCCCGCAGCGCCCAATAGCCGCACGTACGCCGCGCGCAAGCTCTGACGCTCCTCGTCATCGGCCGATTCGCCGGGGAGGCCGAGCCGGTCGAGGGCAGGTCCGAACGTGGTGCGAATCCACGCCTGGAAGGCTGGCTGCTGGCGTTCCTCGACGAGATACTCACCCGCGTACGAGAGCCTGTCCGCGACAGCCTCGGCAACGGCGCTGGCCGGGTCATCGGCCAGTGACGCAGTCAAGTCGACGAACCCATCGATGTCGTGCCGCCCGGCTCGCACCATCCACCACTCGTCGCCCAGCAAGCCGAGCCGCTCCGTCGCTTCGAGACCGTCTGCGCGCCCTGACGCGAAGGCGGCCAGCGCATCCGGCTCGTACTGCGAAAAGTAGTAACCGTGACTGCCAGGATTGATGAAGACGTCGTCGCTGCACGACGGAAGTGTCAACGTCTGATCGGCCTGCGACATGATCTCACAGGTGACGCCCGCGCCGTCGGCACCGCGCAGGCAGACTGGCAGCGTCCAGGTTTGCGGCGTCGGCGGTTTGGCGCCAGGCGTGCCAATGAATCGCTCTTGGCGCAGCTTTACTTCCGTCGTGGACCCTTGGCACCGGCTGCTCACGCTCAACACCGGCACTCCCGGCTGATCCACGTAACTGGCCATGATCTTGTCCACGGGCTTGCCAGAAACCCGCGCGACCTCGTTCCAAAAGTCCTCGGCTCCCGCATTGGCAAAGGCGTACTTTTCGAGATACGACGCCACACTCTTTCGAAAGACCTCCTCGCCGACATACGATTCGATCATCCGCAGCATCGCTGCCGATTTCTCGTAGGCAATGGCGTCGAAGACCTCGTTGATCTCCTCGGGAGTCTCCACCTTCGTGCGAATCGCGCGCGTCGATCTCAACGCGTCGAGCGCCAGCGCCCGCTGCGTGGCCTCGACATCGTCGAGCTCGACGTGCCAGTCCGGGCGCCAGGCTGCCAGCGGCTTGTTCGCCATCCAGGTGGCGAAGCCTTCGTTCAGCCAGATATCGTCCCACCACTTCATGGTGACGAGATTGCCGAACCACTGATGGGCGATCTCGTGCGACAGGATCGCGGCGATGCGCTTCTTCACGGAGAGCGAGGCACGTTGTGGATCAGCCAAGAGATACTGCTCGCGAAACGTGATGGCGCCGGCGTTCTCCATGGCGCCCGCGGCGAAATCCGGCACGCCGATGATGTCCAGCTTCCCGAACGGATATTTGATGCCGTAATAGTTGTTGTAGAACGCGAGCTGCTGTTGCGCAGCCTCGAGGGCGAAGGCCGTGAGCGCCTTCTTGTCGGGGGTCGAGCAGATGCGAAGCGCCGTGCCGTCCGACGTACCTTCCCGACAGACGAAATCGCCGACGAGCATGGCCACCAGATAGCTCGACATCTTCTGCGTCGGGGCGAACTTCACCGTGTGCTTCCCGGGCTCCGGACCAGGCGTGTCCGAAATCTGCGCCCCGTTCGAGATCACCGTGTCGCCGTCGTCTGCCATCACCGAAATCTCGAAGACCGCTTTGAAGGCTGGCTCGTCGAAGGAGGGAAACGCCCGGCGCGCGTCCGTCGCTTCCATCTGTGTGACGGCGTACTTTCGGCCGTTGGCTTTACTGAGGTAGAAGCCCCGCAGCTTGTCGTTG
>JBOGIN010000405.1:0-2879 GCA_050742275.1 Vicinamibacteraceae bacterium | reverse complement strand
TACCGCTGGAGATTGCGCGAGTCCGCGCCGGCGCCGACGTGATGTCTGGCCAGATCTTCAACGCCGTGGCCCGCTTGCGGCACGGCTTCACCGCGCCGCAGGCGGCGAGCGAAGCGACGGCGCGTGGACGCGCCGCACCGGGCCTCGGACCGGCGGGCGTGGCGCTGTTCGGCAGCAGCGGCGACATCGCGGTAACCGCGATGCCGGCACGCGACGCGCTCACGGCGGACGTGCGACCGGCGCTGATCGTGCTCCTGGCGGCTGTCGGCCTCATCTTCTCGACCGCGATCGCGAGCGTGCTCGTGCTTCAGGCATCCCGCACGATGAAGCGCCGCCGGGAGATGGCCGTGCGCATGGCGATCGGCGCCGGCGCGGGACGCCTCGCACGTCAGTGGCTGGTCGAGAGCGCCACGCTCGGGATCGGCGGCGGGATTGCCGGTCTGGTGATCGCTGCAGCGCTTCATCATGTCCTGCCGGCGGTCTTGCCGCCGGATTTTCCGCGCGTGGACGAAGTGGCCCTCGATGCGCGCGTCGCACTCTTTGCGAGTTGTCTCACCCTTACGGCCATCATCGTGTGCGGGTTCGTGCCCGCGCTGCAGGTGCGAGACCAGAGCCTCATCGAGTCGCTGGCGGGAGACAGCACGGCGCCTGGGCCGGGCTCGGCGAGCACGCGCTCCACGCGCGTCCGCACGGCGATGATGGTGACGCAGGTGGCCATCGCATGCGTGCTACTCGTCGGGACGGTACTCCTCGCGCGCAGCTTCACGGCACTCTTGGCCGCCGACCGAGGCTTCGATCCCCAAGATGTGCTCACGGCGCATCTCACCACCAAGAAGACGCCGTTCGCGTTGCTGTCGGCCGGGGTCGAGCGTGCACGGCAGCGTCTGCAGGCGCTGCCTGGCGTGGTGGACGTGGGGTTCGGCAACGCGCTGCCGTTCATCACGACGGGAGGCTTGGGTGAGCTCACGATGGCTTCCCCGAAGGATCCCAGCTCCAAGATCCAGGTTCAGACGGTGATGCGAACGGTCAGCCCCGAGTACTTCCCGGCACTGGGTCTCCGCGTGATCGCCGGACGCGCGCTGGCCCGCACCGACACGGCGTCCTCGAGACCAGTCGTCGTGGTCAATAGGACCTTCGCGGCGCAGTATCTCGACGCCGATCCCATCGGCACCGTCCTTCCGATCGCCATCGGTGCGCACCGTGAATGGGAAGTGGTTGGCGTGGTGGACGACGTTCGGCAAGGGGGACTGAGCGGGGTGGCGCCCGCCGCGTTTGGCGGCGTGGCAGACCCTCCACAGCCGGAGATGTTCTTCACCTATAGCCAGTCGCCCGACAACGCGGTATCGGAGCTCGTGTACGTCATTCGTGGCGGCGCCGGTTCGGCCAGTCTCGCACCCATGCTTCGAGCCATCCTGCGGGAGGAAGCTCCATCGCTTGCCATCGATTCGGTGATGACGATGGAGGATCGCGTGATGCACAGCCTCGCCAGGCCACGGACGTATGCGGTGCTGCTGGGCGGATTTGCGCTGTTCGCCGTCGCAATCGCGACGGTAGGCCTGTTCGGCGTGATGTCCTACCTGGCGACGCAGCGGACGCGTGAGATCGGCATCCGTACTGCGCTCGGCGCCCAGCCACACGACATCATGCGCCTCGTCACAAGAGAGGCGCTGGCGGTTTACATCGGCGGTCTCGTCATCGGCCTGGCGGCAGCGTTCTTCCTGGTGCAGTTTTTGGCTCCGCTGCTCTACGGCGTGTCTATCCACGATGCGACAAGCTTCGTTGTCGTGCCCCTCATTCTGAGTGTCGTTGTCGCGGTTGCGTGCGCCGTTCCCGCACGCCGAGCCACGCGCGTGAGTCCATTGGTCGCGTTGCGGTCTCAATAGAGCTGCGATTTAAAGGGGGTGTTCCATGGGACGCAGAGTGTTGTGCGTCGCTGTCGCCGTCGCATTGATCGGACTCGGATGGACGGCCGGGAAGGCGCAGGCGCCGGCACCGGACTTCGAGCTGATTATCGATGCTCCTGCTGGGCAAACTAGCGTCCAGTGCCTGCGTGGCTGCGAGCTGATGTGGGTGCAGCGTGGTGTGAACTCCAACGACACACCGCAGTCGACGTTCTCGTTCGGCTGCCGCGGCGCTGCGGTCGAGCGGTGCTCATCGGCCAAGATCGGCGGTTGGATCAAGCCTTAGGCGCGGGCCTATTCGTGCCGCAGGGCCCTCATCGGATCAATCTGCGACGCGCGACGAGCGGGAACGCAGCAGGCGAGGGCTCCCACTGCCAGGAGCATGAGAGAAACCATGGCGACAGTTGGAAGGTAGTGCGGGTGGAAACCGTAGAACAGCGAGGTCATCAAGCGTGTCGCGGCGGCCGCCAGGACCAGGCCAATAACGAGCCCGGCGAGCATCAACGCCATGCCCCGTCTCCCGAAGGAGAGCAATATCCCGCTGGACGTCGCGCCCAAGGCCATGCGTACGCCAATCTCGTTGGTGCGTTGTGACACGCCGTAGGAAAGTACGCCATACAATCCGAGCGACGCGAGCAGCAACGCGAGCAGCGCGAATGCGCTCATGAGCGTGGTGCTCTGCGTCGGCGTCGACAACTGCTGGTCCACGATGTCCTCAAGAGTCTGAACACGCCAGATGGGCTGGTTCTTATCGACGGACCAGATCGCCTGACGGACCGCTGAGACAATCGACGCCGGCTCTACAGTTGTGCGAACTACGATGCCGCTCGGCTGGTCTCCGCTCTGGTCCGCTTGGTCATGCAGGCGATAGATCGTGGGCTTCAACTCTTCCGTCACCCCGCGATCGCGAATCTCCTTCACGACGCCGGCGACGGTGTACCAGTAGCCCTTTTCGTTAAGCCGTCCGAACTTGACTTG
>JBOGIN010000404.1:0-3357 GCA_050742275.1 Vicinamibacteraceae bacterium | reverse complement strand
TCGTGGCACTGTCTTATCTGACAGTGCGCTCCGCACCGTGGATCATGAGCGAGAACATCGAGACATCGGCCGCGCCCATCGCGTCTACCGGAACGTCTCATCGACTGCCTGTTTGAGACGATCGCAGCATGCCTCGTACGCCAAGTGCAGGCGGCTGCCCGTGCTGCGCACAGTGAGATTCCTGGGGCCACTTCCGTGGACCGGGCAACGCACTTTCGCCACGCCGGCCTTCGCGCGGTCGATGGCCACCCTCCGGAACGCGCGCACCATTTCATTGCCCAGCTGACCGGGCGCTACGCGCTTGCCATTGAATCGCCATTCGAGCTTGATCATGGACGCACTCCCAGACTGGGTTACTCCTTATCTGTGGTTGGCGCGCGCTACCTGGTGCCCGCCATTGCCGCCAGCAGTGCCGTCAGGCTGTCTGCATCTGTTCGGTAGACGGTGAAGACGTCGTCCAGCCTTGCGCTGTCTCCACCGGTAAGAATCGTCGTCACATCGAACGGGAACGTGTTGACGTACTCGAGGTTGCACAGGGGCTTGTGGCGAAAGATCATCGCCGCCTCCGTCCGTTGCCGGTCGGACGCCGACGCGATCGAGGCGGCGTTGAAGCACAGCTCCTCGCCCGGAAGCAGGTAACTCTGCCAGTGAGCCCACCGCTCGTGGCCGGCTACACGGTTGCGGACATTGCTGGCCTCGCCGATGTAGAGAAGGTTGCGAATCGAGACAGTACCCCCTTGTACATTGTGCGTACAGGCATATACGCAGTAGACGCCGGATGCCGAGGGAAGCCCTGCGATGTTAGGCGCGCGCCAGTATCCGTCAAACAGCAGTGAATAGGTCTCTGTAGCCATAGGTCTTCCTTTGCCATTTCTTCTATCCGTCATGTAACATATGACGAACACGTCAAGGCTTCAGGCAAAAAGAAAGCCTGGGGCCACGACGAAATCGTCATCATTATGTATACGATACCGTCAATGTCAAAGTCAACCCAACGCCCGAGCGACGCCTTTCCTGGGCGTCTGCGCCTCGCTCGGACAACGCGGAAGCTTAGCCAGGAGGAACTTGCGGAGCGAGCTCAACTACAGACCTCGGCGATCTCCCATTTCGAAACCGGAGCCCGCAAGCCGTCCTTCGACAATCTCAGGCGGCTGGCGGATGCGTTGGCCGTCACCACGGACTACCTGATAGGGCGGGTAGATCAGATGGAAGACACAGCGACCGCGGACAGAGTGCATCGTCACCTCCGCCAACTTAGCAGCAAAGACCTGGACTTCGCTGAGCGCTTCCTGAAGTCCCTGGCGGACGAGGCCGAGCGCAAGGCCAAGAAGAAGGAAGGATGAACCGTACCGACCTCGCGTGGCGGGCTGGCTTGGCGGCTGCGCAGGTGATCAGAGAACAGGGGATTGTTGCCCTGCCAGTAGACCCCGTCGCCGTTGCTGGAGCGGTCGGAATCGAGGTCCGGCCGATGCCCGCCGAAACCGGTGGCGTGTCCGGCATGCTGCTGCGTGCCGGCAACACCTTCGGCATCGCATACGCTACGCACATAGAGAGTCAGGGCTTCCGGAACTTCAGCATCGCCCACGAACTCGGACATTACTTCCTCGAGGGTCACATCGATGCGGTGCTGGCCACCGGGGATCGTCACGAGTCACATGCTGGATTCGGGTCCGACGATCGGTACGAGCTCGAGGCGGACCATTTCGCGGCTTCTTTGCTGATGCCAGAATCGCTGTTTGCCATGGCAATCAGTGAAGCCGGCCAGGGTCTGGCCGCTATCGAACAACTTGCGGCACGCTGCGTTACCTCGCTGACCGCGACGGCAATCCGGTATGCGCAGTGTACCGGCGACGTCGTCGCGGTGGTGGTCAGTGCCGGCAGGCGCGTCAAGTACTGCTTCATGTCCGACGCGCTCCAGGAGCTTGCGGGCAACAACCGCATCTCGAAGAACGACCTCCTTCCTCCGGGGACGGTGACGGCCGAGTTCAACAAGGATCCAGACCGCGTGAGGCGGGCCGAACGCACGGCGGGCACATCGGACCTGCAGGACTGGATTGGTGGACCTTACGGCGTCGAGCTGGCCGAAGAGGTCGTCGGCCTTGGTGGCTACGGGAAGACGCTGACGGTTCTGATGGCCACCAGTGCTGTCGACCCAGACGAGCTTCAGGATGACGAGGACTTGATCGAATCCTGGCGGCCGAGATTCAGGCGGTGATAGGCAGAGCCCGCAGGAGACTGGGGAGCCGACGTATCGCCTTCAAGGAGCAGTCCGCCAGCTCCTCCGGTTGCTCCCGCCAACGATCGAGACGGTCTCAAGCATTTCGAGGACATCCGGTACGGCGTCGGTAACTGCCAGCTCCGCGACGGCATCGCGTCGACTACGCCGCTGCCTCCAGCAGGCAAAAGGATATGCTGCGAGAGGAAGAAGCAGCTTCTGCCTCTCGGGTGGGGCATAGACTTAGTCGCCCCCGTTAATCGGCGAGAGTACAGCGCGATCAGAATGTCGCTCCAACAGACGCTGCGTCCTCACGACGAGCAACGCGCCTCATGTGCGTGCATCGCCGAACTCGGGCAGGGTCGCTGCACCCACCACACCGCGCCAGCTACGCCGAGACAATCGCCCGGAGTGGAAGGCATCCAGCATGCGTAACGTGATCATTCGTTGCACCCAAGTTCTCGGCCATTTGGCGCGATAGCTTCGCCACGCTGATCCCCGGTTGGACCACGACGATCTCGAAGCGCCATCTCGACACCCTGGCACGTTCCAGCAGTTCCGTTAAGAGCGCCGCCGTTCCCCGCACGAACTTTGTTCGCTTCTGGCGGAACCTGAGCCGCTGTTCCAATCCGCCTACGCTCGCCCACGCTACGGACTTCTGCGCCTGTCCACACACTTCGTACACATCGCGAACCCGCGCTCCGGCCGTCGCTTCGCTTGAGCCCTTACAGTGGTACATTCTTATGAGCACATTCTCCGTGTCGGCGCTGACCGTCACATAGTCTGCAATCTCGCCTGTTCCGTGATCGTACAGGATCACCTGCGCGTCCGTCCGTTCAAGCTCCTCCTCCACGCAGCCGTGCACGCTCGCAACGCTCTCCGCGTGGACCTCTCTACAAATGTCGACCCCATCCCACGCCCAGACCTCAAGCTGACTTTGATCTATTGGCCTCGCCTCACCGTTCGGTCGACAGATCTCGTTGCCGGTAAACAGCGCTCCCTCCGCAGTCCAGAAGTCTAGCCCGGATTATTCGTGAACGATCCTATCTCGGTCGGCGTGGATCGTGATTGGTGGCGCCGGGAGGCGTGTGGCAGCGTGGCCCGCGGAAGATCCGCCGTGAGCAGGCGCCCGACACGGCAGA
>JBOGIN010000403.1:0-12631 GCA_050742275.1 Vicinamibacteraceae bacterium | reverse complement strand
GTTGGTGCCGAAGTCAACGCCGATGCTGGACGCTCGATTCATGCGTCGTTGATGCTAGCGTTCTTTGCCGCATCCGTCGATAGCCACCAGGACGAAGGAACCGGGTCGCTTTTCCAGGACCAAGGAGGCTGATACCCTTCCGGGTGCGGCCCGCCCGGAAAGGACCGGTTTCTTTTTCTGGCAGCCCAGTCAGGCATATACTTCTCGAGACCCGCGTGGCAGGGATCCTTCCTTTCTAGCCATGACGTCGAGCCGTCGCGCCAAGCTGTCCGCCCCGGCAAAGCCCGTCAATATCAAGGACATCGCACGGGAGCTGGGTGTCTCGACCGGGACGGTCGACCGCGGGCTCCACGCAAAGCCCGGCATTAATCCCATGACGCGCGCCCGGGTGCTTCGCACGGCGGCGTCCATGGGCTATCGGCCGAACCTGGCGGCGCGCTACCTCAAGTCGCGCCGGGCGCTCCGCGTCTCGGTCCACCTCCCGCGTGAGATTGCGCTGTTCTGGGACTCCTTGCGCGAAGGGATTCGCGAGGCTGCCACGCTGTTCGAGCCGACGCTCCAGGTGGACTTTCGGAGCTATCCGCGCATGGGCGAGGGAGACGTCCCGCTGTTCGCGGAGGCTCTCGAAGAGGGAACCAACGGCCTCATCATCGCGCCCGGCGATCCTGCTGCCCTCAAGCCGTGGATCCGCCGGGCGGCGAAGCGAAGCGTTCCGGTGGCCTGCGTGGTGACCGACGCCCCAGGGACGCAGCGCCTGACGTCCGTGTCCGCCGACCCGTTCACGGTTGGCGCCGTAGCCGGTGAGCTGCTCTCCCGCTATCTGCCAGGCGGCGGCCCGATTGCCTTCTTCACGGGTTGGCTCGGCACCGAAGATCACGCAGAGAAGCTGCGTGGCTTCGAGGCGAGCCTCCGGACAATCGGGCCGGGTCTCCAGCTCGCGGCGGTCGTCGAAGCGCACGACGACGAGCGCGAAGGACACCGGCGCACGTTGAACCTCCTCGAGGCGCATCCGCGGTTGAAGGGGATCTATGTGAGCACGGTCAATTCACTCCCCGTGCTGCGCGCCGTGGAGCATGCCGGCTACACCGACAAGCTCACCATCGTCACCACCGATCTCTTCCCCGAGCTGGTAAGGCGGGTTCGTGCCGGCAGTGTCGCGGCAACGGTGTACCAGCGACCGCTCAGCCAGGGGCGCCTCGCGCTTCACGCGCTGTATCAGTTTCTCGCGGACGGCACTTGCCCACCAACCAAGATCAAGGTCGTGCCCCATCTGGTGATGCGGAGCAATCTCGATCTGTTCCTCGAGCGTCTGCGCGTGGACTCCGAAGCACTCGACCAGCACACGACCGTTGGGCCACCCCGCGCCGTGCGCCGCCGCCGCCCCAACGTGCGCGCTTCGCATGCCCGCCTCAACGTGTGAGGCCTCGATGTCTGCGCCAATCAGCAGGCGCCGTCTCGGGCCTTCGCGGCTTACTTCACCCGCCACTCCTGCAGGCCGGCCGACCACTTGGGCTGCATGGTGACCTCGAGGCGGAGGCCGCTCGTGGTGACGGGCTCGAACGTCACGTTGTTGAAGCGGTCCTTGGCTACGCCGTAGGCGTCGCTGGCCTCGACGGGCTTCCACTCCGTGCCCTCCTTGTAGAGGATGCGCCAGGAGGCGGGGACACGAACCTCGCCCCGGCCAGTATCATCGAACCAGTAGACCTCGACCCGCGACACCGTTGCCGTCGTGTCGAAGTCGTACTCGACCCATTCCGTCGTCCCGCGCCGCGGCCACCAATCGAAGTACGAGGACGGGTCGTCCGAGGAGTTGGGATCCTCGCCGTCGTTGATCGCACGAGGATCCTTCCGAGCGGAGGTCGTGACCGTACTGGTCGTGGCGACAGTGGACGATGGCGTCGGCCTGGCGTGGGCCTCCGTCCGCGCAATCCACACGCCCATCTGGCCGCGGCCGCGGTTTGCCCAGGTCGCGTATGGGATCGCGGTGAAGCGCTGCTCCTGCTTGGACACGTTCCCCGTGGCGTCGTAGGCGAGGCCGTAGGCCTGTCCCTCGATGACCTGCACGCCATTCAGCAAGTCATCCCTAAACGTGGACTCCAGCCGAGCGCTGTCCGGCAACACAATGTTGCGAACGCGGTGATTGGGATTGTCAGGCCATTCGGCGGCATAGACGATCGGGCCGCGCTGGAGCGCGATTCGTCCACGGTCGGCTTCGACGCTCTCGTGGGCGACGATGCGACGTACCGGCATTGGCAGCGTCAGCTCGATCCCATCGCCAGGACGCCACGTGCGGGTGATGGCGACGTATCCCTTGTCCAGTTTCGCAATCTCCACGTCCACCGGCTCACCGTTGACCGCGACGGTCACGGGATCGCGGCCCTTGTCGAGAAACCGATACAGGTCGCTCGGCACCGGCACATCGCGCGCCCAACCTGGAATCCGAAGCTTGACCGTGAACTGACGCGCACGGTCCGGGTTGAGCGTCACGCGCACGGCGCCATCCCACGGATAGCGCGTCTTCTGCGCCACCTTGACCTTTCCCTCGGTCATCGCGATATCGGCCGTGCCCGCGGCGAAGAGGTTCACGTAGAGGGTGTCCCGCTCCGTGGCGTACACGTAACCGGGAACCGAGGCCATGAAGCGGGTGACGTTGCCCGGACAGCAGGCGACGCCGAACCACTCGCTCCGTTCGTGCTGGCCGTTGGACTCGAGCGGGTTCGGGTAGAAGAAGGTCTTGCCGTCGAGCGAGACGCCGGAGATGAGGCCGTTGTACAGCGTGCGCTCCATGACATCGATGTACTTGGCGTCGCCGTGGAGCAGGAACAGGCGGTGGTTCCAGAAGTCCATCCCGATGGAAGCGCAGGTCTCGTTGTATGCGGTCATGTTCGGCAGCTCGTACGGGCGGCCGAAGGCCTCGCCGGCGCCGGTGGCGCCAATGCCTCCGGTGATGTACAGCTTGCTCGTGATGAGATTTTCCCAGATGCGGTCGCCCGCGGCTCGAAGCCCAACGTCTCCGGTCAGCGCGGCCACATCGGCCATGCCCGAGTACATGTACATGGCGCGCACGGCGTGGCCCACAGGCTCGCTCTGCTCGATGACGGGGAGGTGCGCCTGGTTGTATGCCAGGCCGCGCGGGTTGGTCTTCTCACCTGGGTTGGGGCCGCGCTCCTCCAGCATGAACTTCGCGAGGTCGAGATACCGCTGATTGCCCGTGACGCGATACAGCTTCACCAGGCCCATCTCGGTGATCTGATGGCCGGGCCAGATGGAGCGCTTGCCGGGACCGAATGTCCGGACGAGGAGGTCGGCGCTCTCGAGTGCGACCTCCAGCAGCGCGCGCTTGCCGGTGGCCTGGTAGTGCGCGACGGCGGCCTCGAAGAGGTGACCCAGGTTGTAGAGCTCATGGCTGTCGTCGCGCTCCAGCTCCCACCGCGCCTGCCCCGCCCACTCGTGTGGATTGCTTGGATTGATCGTGCGGGTCGTGTACACGTATCCGTCATCCTCCTGCGCGGCGGCGATCTTGGCGACGAGATCGTCGACGTAGGCGTCGAGCTTCGGATCCGGGTGCACGCTGAGCGCGTACGACGCGCCTTCAATCACCTTGTACACGTCGGTGTCGTCGAACGGATAGCCGGGCGGCTTTTTGTTGGTGAGCGTTTCGCCGCGGAGGGCGGCGGCGGCTCGAACGAAGAGGTCGACACGGCCGGTTCGCTCGCACTGTTGAAATGCGACGGGGATGGTCACCTTCCGGTTGGTTTCAATTCTTGGCGTCCAGAACTCGTCGTTCAGGTGCACGGCGGTGAAGGGCACCGGCTTGACGGGATAGTCGGTGCGGGCCGGCGCCGTCTCGGTCCGCGTGACCGTCAAGGCGACGCCTGCGAGGATCGCCACAGCCGCAAGAACCAGGACGTACTTCAGGATTCGCATGGTTGGCCACGGCGCGGCCCAACGGCCGCGCCGTGAACGACTGGAGCCTCAGAACATGAACTTCGCACCAATCTGCAGGACTCGGCCATCGGGGAAGCTCGGACGTCCGCGTGTCGCGGTTACCAGCCCGAAGTTCGCGTCGTCGATATCCGCCTCGGGGTTGTCGAGGTTCACCGTGTTGAGCAGATTATAGGCCTCCAGGCGCAGCTGTACCGTCGGCGAGTTGGAGCCGACCCGGCCGAGCCGGAAGCTCTTGAACAACGAGAGGTCGCTCGCGACGTATCCCGGCCCGTAGTAAGCGTTGCGAGGTAGCGCGCCGAGTGTGCCGGCCGACGGCAGCGGGAAGTTGTCGACACCGAACGCACCGGCGAGCCACTCGTCGCGGGAGAGACTGGGCAGGCTCGTGCCGAAGCTCGGGACATTGGGGCGATCCTCGTTGTTGCCATCAGCGTTGAAGTCGCACTCTGGGTACGCGAAGCCGCAGACGACGTTGAAGGGCGAGCCGGATTGCCAGATGGTGATGGAGTTGAGCTGCCATCCACCGAGCACGGCTTGGAGGGCCGGATGCGTCGGCTGGTAGGGGATCTCCCAAATTGTGTTGATCGCGAGCTTGTGTCGGACGTCGTGATCGGCGGGCCCCCAATCGCGTTCGAGGTTGGTCACCTCCTCGGCCGTGCCAGGATGATCCATCGCCTTGCCGAGCGTATAGGACGCTTGAAAGGCAAAGCCCTCATTGAAGCGGCGGGTCAAGCCAACTGCCAGTCCGTGATACTCGGTATCGATCCGGCTCTCGGCAAGACCGACATCTCCGAAGGTGGGGTGGATCCGATCGCGGACGTCGTCGAGCAGGTCACCGGCAAAGCGATTGTAGTCCTCGCCGCCCGGCCCGTCGCCGCTCATGAGATTGCGCCCCGCGGAGCCGATGTAGCTCGCCTCGAGCGCGAAGCGCCAGGGAAGCTGCCGCTGGATGCCCGCGAACCAGTTGTAGGCGTGAGGAATCGTCGTCTCGGGATCGATTACCCGCAGATCCACGCGAGCACCACGGATGGCACCGAACTCGTCGAGACCAGCGCCTAGCGCAGGATTCTCAGGATAGTCCGGTCCCAGCGTGTACACGATTGGAACGCCGTCTTGGACGTTCACGGAGGCGTGCGCGAAGAGCGGCGGGTTCAGTCGCTCATCGCTGAACACCGTGTCGTTGATGCGGTTGTACGAGATCCCGGCGCCGCCCCGCACGACCCAACTGCCGCGGCCATTGACGTCCCAGGCCACGCCGACACGGGGCGCGAAGTTGTTCCAATCGGTGTCGTACAGCTGGTCGAGCGTTCCGACCCGCGCGTTTCGCATCTGCGCCTGGCGCGTGGCGCCCTCGCCCAGGATGATGCCGGTGAACGGGGCGTTGCCCTTGCTCGGGTTGCCGAAGTTCTCGTATCGCAACCCAAGGTTCAATGTCACGTTCGAACGCAGCTTCCAGTTGTCCTGAATGAAGAGGGCCCACTCCGTGGTTCGGTAATCGCCTTGGGCAAACGTCGATAGGCCGGTCGTCGGGTCCACCGCGCGCTCCTCCGAGAACGGCTCGTCGTCGACGAAGTCCAAGAAGTGCTCGAAGCCGTAGTTCGGCCGCTCCCAATGGTGCAACGTGCTGTCGTCGCTCGCATAGCGCAGCTCGCCGCCCATTCGCAGGCTGTGGCGACCGAGATTGGAGGTCAGCGTGTTCTTCAACTCGAAGTTGTTTTGCGTGAAGTCGATGGGATGCCAGAAGGTGACGCCGAATCCATCCACACCGCTGCCGGCGTCCTCCCTGATCGTCGGCGCCTGAGGCGTTGGATCGCTAGCTTCGCCGTGCATGCGGACGAATCCAAAGCTCAGCTCGTTGAGCGTCTGCGGCGAGAGAATGCGCGTGTATCCCACGTTGAAGAACTGGTTCCGGTGCGGGAACCCGTGGTTGAAGTCCTGGCGGAGATGCGTTTGCTCGTTGTCGAGCCGCGTCATGTAGTAGCTCGCGCGAAGCTTGTCGCCGTCACCCAACACCTGGTCGAGGCGGCCGTTGATCTGATCGCCCTGGTGGCGTCCGATCACGGCCTGATTGATCGTGCCGACGTCCATAATCCCGTCCGGCTGGTCGCTCCACACGCCCGCGCCCGGCATAGGCGTGCCGAGATCCTGCAGGTTCTCCACGGGGTACGCCGGTGGCCGATACGTGTCGAGCAGGAAGGCGGCCTTCGAGTCGGGACGCGTGGCCATCACCCAATCGCGGAGCCGCTCGGTCTCGACGGTGTACTGGCGCCCCTCGCCGCTGTTCTCTCGCACGCCCTCGTAGGACGCGAAAAAGAACGTGCTGTTGCGCCGGATGGGACCGCCAATGCTGAACCCGAAGTTGTTCTTCTCTTGATCGCCTTTCTCGTCTTCGAAGAACTCCCTCGCGCGCAGATCGTTGTTGCGGTGGAACTCGAAGGCGCTGCCGCGAAACTCGTTGGTGCCGCCGCGCGTGATGATGCTGACCGCGGCGCCCACATTGCGGCCATACTCGGCCGATGGATTGTTGGCGATGATCTGCATCTCCTGCACCGACTCGACGTTCGGCATGATGAGCGCCGTGCCGCCCCACGGGTTCCCGTTGATGCTCAGTCCGTCGACCACGGCGTTGTTGCCACTCTGCCGCTGCCCATTGGCGTTGAACGGCAGCCCCGACTCGCCCACCATGATGTCGGCGCCGGTTGGCAGGCCGGTGACGCCCGGCTGCAGCGCAACCAACGCCATCGGATTGCGCCCGGCGATCGGCAAGTCCACGACCTTCTGGCGCTCGACGAGAGAAGAGACTTCGGCCCGCTCGGTCTGAATGTCTGGCGCAATCGCCGACACGTCGACGGTTTCGGTCAGCGCTCCCGTTTCCATTGTCAGATTGAGCCCCACGGTGGAACCGGCCGAAACGACGACGCCGGTCCGTCCCGCCTTCGAAAAGCCGGACAGCTCCGCGACCAGGTCGTAGCGACCGGGGTCGAGGCTCAGGATGCGATAGATGCCGACCTCGTTGCTCGTCGTCGCTCGAACTTCCCCAGTCTCTTGATTGGTTACCGTCATCGTGACGCCTGGAAGCACGGCGCCGCTCTGGTCGGTCACGGTGCCCTGCACGCTGGCGAGCTGTCGTTGCGCGGCGGCGTCACACGGGAGCGCGAGCAGCCCACAGACCGCCGTCAGTGCGGCGAGACTGCGCGCCCTCCATCGAGATTGGTCACGAGCCGACATTGGAGCACCTCCCCCCAATGGCGCTCGATGCCGCGCGGCGGACGCGGTCTGGCGACCAGCGGCACCCGTGCATCGAAAGGCCATGAAGGCGTGATCGTAAACGTTCACGATCATGACAATCCGATACACGGCACAGTCAAGCGACTTCGACTAATGGGTCAATAAGCGTGGAGCGCGGAAACGCGGCGACGAACAAATGGGGACAGCTCCGGACAGCCCCGGACAGGCCTCATTTTCCACTGGTCACTGCGGCGTAGCGCACAGGCTTCAACGCGGCGTCGCTAGGGCGAGCAGGTTGCCGAGCAGTGCGTACGCGCCGTCGGTGCCAGCTGGGAGCTGGCGCCACAAGCCCAGACCGATGTATACCCAGCGGCCCTTGCCGTAACGCGCCTCGACGAGGGCGCCGCGCCGTGGTCCGCGGTTGAAGGGGAAGGGATCCTCGGACTCGATCAGGTCGACGTATCGTGAGTCGCGCTCACCCAGGAAATAGAGCCCCCGCTCCTGCACCCAACCCTGCCAGGTCGCCTCCGTGATCCGGTTCGGCGTCGTGAAGACGGGGTGGTCTGGCGCGAGGATGCGAACCGGGGCCCCCTCATCGGTGACCCGGTCAGAGCTCACCTCCGCCGGCCATGGAGCGTACTGTGCCTGGTTGAACTCCTGCTTGTTGTACTGAACGAGCAGCGTCCCCCCACGCCTCACCCATTCGAGCAGCCGATGATTGTACGCGCGCAGGTCGTCACGGCGCTCGTAGGCCCGGACGCCCGTCACGATCACGTCGAAGTGGTCGAGATCCGCTCGCGCGAGGTCGTCGCGCTGCAGTTGGGTCACGGTGGCGCCGAGCTGCTCGATTGCCGACGGCACCTGATCGCCAACACCCATCACATACCCCACACGGACACTCCCGAGCGGCGCAATATCGAGCACGTGCAGCGAGGCCTCTGCCGCGTGATAGACATGACGACGACGAATGTGGGGATATTCGATGACCTGGTAGCCCTCGCGAAACTCGGCGCGATCGCTTCTGGCCACCGCGCGAAGCTCGTAGTGACCGGGCCGGACACCCGCTGGCGGTGTCACCGTGAATCGCCCACTGACCGCTTCGTCCTCTCGCGCGAGCCGGACGGGAAGCGACGCGGGCTCGACGCGCCACCCCTCCGGCGCCTCGAGGCGGATCTCGGCGCGCGCCTCGCTCTTCGTGCCGTTGACCACGTCGACTCGAACGGCACGGCTCAGTGAGGCGGCGTCGCTTCCGCCGTTTCCATTCGTGGCTTCCGCCGATGGACCGACCGGCACGATCGCGATGTTCGGTGCGACGCGTACCGACAGCGCCGGAACGACGAGCAGCTCACTTCGCTTCTCGCCGCTGAAGATGTTGCCCTGATAGCGATACTCGATGGGCAGATCGAGCGACAGCGGCGCGCCGGCGACCGCAAGCGTCATCCGAGCGCGGAACGGCGTCGGTTGAAACGGCAGACCGAACCGCGCACCCGGGTCGAACGCGTAGCGCGCCGCCTTCGGCAGCTGGCGCCAGTAGGGCCTCGTCTGCTGCGCGTCGGCCGGCACGCGAGCCTCCGTCTCGCACGTATAAACGGTCGAGGCGTTCGTGACGCCCGGGGGGCAGGCTGCCGAGGCATCGAGCCCGGCGAGCTGGATCTGCCGCACCTCGACGTCCCGCGGTCCGTGCGCGGCTACGTGCAGGCTGACATTCACCGCCTGCCCGGGAACCAGCAGGCCATCATCCGCAAGCAGGTCGATGCGAAGCCCTGAGGCCAGTCTCACCGCCTCCTCGAAATCGCGCGCTTCGTCGGCAAGCCGGAAATCGATCTCATAACGCGCGCGGTCGTCGCCGACCATCGTCGCGAGCTCCGCGCGCAGCTTGCGCAACGCGGTCAAGCCAGCGACGAGCGGCGGGAGCGTGGCCGCCGGGCCGTTTCGCGCAAGGGCTTGCTGCGCCTCGCGGCCTGCACGCTCGATGGCCTCGAGCGACCGCTGAAGCGCCGGAGCAGCGTCGGGCGCGTATCGTCCGATCGCGACCAGGCGCGTGTCGACACCGTCGAGCAGCGATCTGTTCGGAAGCGCGTCTCGAGGAAGGACAACGTCATGCAGGTAGTAGCCACGCACGCTTCGTCCCGGGAGGGGCAACATCTGAGCGACCCCCTGGCACTTGTGCATGCTGCGCGCCTCGCCGCCGAGCTCCGCCCAGGTCTTGCCGATGAGCGGATCGAACACGCCGAGATCGACCGGGAGAAGCTGCGGCGAGCGCTCGAGGGGCGCCCGAAACCCGGCGCTGTAATAGAACTTCTTCGGCTGCCACGGCCGCAGCCCTTCCTTCAGCTGCTCGGGGAAGCGTGTCGGATCCGCGGCCGCCCGAAACGCTTCTGCCGTGAGCCTCGTCGAGGCCTGGTGGTGCTGGCCGCTGCCATCGCCACCCCAAATGAACCCAATGACCACGTCCGGGCGAAGGGTGCGGACCAACCGAACGTAGTCCCCGACGATCTCCTCCTTGCCCCATTTGTCGAACGTCTCTTCGATACTGAAGGAGTTGCCGAAATCGACAGCGCGCGTGAAGTACTGCTCCGCACCGTCAATGCGGTGCGCCGCGAGCAGCTCCTCCGTCCTCAGCACCGCAAGCGCGTCGAACAGCTCCGGACCGATCTCGTTCTGCCCGCCGTCGCCGCGCGTTGCCGAGACCAACGACACGCGCAGCCCTTCGCCGAACCGCAGCTTCGCCAGCAGCGCGTTGTTCTCATCGTCCGGATGGGCTGTCGTCATCATCACGCTGCCCACCTCGGTCAGCCGGCGCAGCGCGAGGCCGAGCGCGACATGGCCCGGCGCTTCCGCCACCGGCGCGACTCGAAGCTGTCCCCCGACGGGCGCCGCTCCCAACAGGCCGAGGAGCACAACGGCGAGGGCATATCGAGACTGACGCATGGCGTGGTTGCGAGTTGTTCTAGGCGGTTGGCCCCCGACGCGGTCCGTCGGACGCCGTCTTCCCTAATCTACTCGAATGGAGAGCCGACCCGCAGGGCGCCGCCAGAATTCATGGCCGCTCAGCGGAATTCCAGGCTCAGTGGAAGGCGAATATCTCGTCGCCTTTCTCCGGAACCCCCTGCACGTAGCGTGCGAGGATTCGCGCTGCCAGCATCGCCGCCGGCGCGCTGCCGTGCCCCAAGCCGAACGCGAAGAGGTGGCGGGCGTAGGTTCTGTGCGGCCCGATGTAGGGGATCCCCCGGCGAGGGGTCGTGAAGCGCTCGCTCCAGCCGTATTCGGCGGGCGTGCCGAGAATCGCTGGGTAGCGAACGAGCAGGTTGTACATGAGGTCGCCGGTGCGCTGCTCGAGCACGCTGGACAGCCGGCGTGGTGGAACCGGTCGCTGCTCTGCGCCGGTCACGATAAGACGACGATCGGGAGTCCAGCTCACACGCAGGCGGCGCGGAACGCCCACGAGCAGCGTTTCGTGCAGGCGGCCACAGGCCTTGACGACGCCAGCGCCGAGCGGCGGGGTCACCGCGACGTAGCGCTCCTGCAGGTCGAGATGGCGGGCGAGCCCCCGGAAAGGGCCTTCGGCCGCCTCGGTCGTCACGACCAGATGCTGTGTCCGTACGGGGCCCCCGGTGGTGACGATCTCGCTGTGGTGCCGGCTGTTGCGCACGCGTCGCACGGATGTCTGCTCGAAGACCTCGACACCGAGCTCCTCGGCCGCCCGAAGTATCCCGAGGGCCGCCGCGTACGCGTTCATATAGCCCTCTTGGCGCAGACGAAGCCCGGCCTGCGCCGGCGCTCCAAGCTCCTCTTCGCGCCGCCGTCCGCGAACGAGCGTCCCCTCCACGCCCGCGTTGCGCCGTGCTCGCGCCTCGCGCTCGAGCTCCGCCGCGTCGGCGTCGGTCTCGGCCATCCACACCGCTGGCTGCTGGACGAGGTCGCATTTGATGCGAAGACGCCGGACCACGCTGGTGAAGTCGGCTGCCGCCCGCTTCCACGCGTCGAATGCCAACCGCGTCACGCGAAGGCCATGCCCGGCCTGCAGCAGGCGAAAGCCGAGATCCGGCTCACGCGACATCCAGCCACAGCCTCCAAGGGCGCCTTGGGCGGCCACGCGGTCCGGCTCGAGCAGGATGACCCGCGCGCCGTCTCGCGCCGTCAGATAGGCGGTCAGACAGCCCGCGAGCGTCGCCCCCACGATGACGACATCCACCTCGGCTTCTTTGCGCAGCCGTGGATACGATCGGCGACGCGTCTTCGGAACGCGCTCGCGCCAGTACGGCACACCGTAGCGAATCCGGGGCATGGGCCGGTATTCTACATGCCTCGGATCAGCAGGGGCGTCAGGCCAGGCGTCAGAGGGGGCGGGACTCAGCGGCTTCCGGCGGTATCGGACCACATCTCGATCGGTCGTCCGTTGACGTTCTCGTACTCGTACGTCATGCGGAATTCCGACCTGCCAGCAATGCGAACGTGGGCCGTGGACTCGACGAGGATCGGCACCCGCACGGCAGCGAGACGAGCGTACCGGCGTCGCACGTCGACGCGCGGCGTCCAGAAAGATGGTCCTTTCGCGAGCCGGCCAGCAATCTCCAGGAGGTCCGCCTCTTCCGTCAAGAGAAGCGCGCCGCGGACAAGGAAGATGTCGTTGCGCTTGGGCTTGATGTACAGCAGCAGGCGACCGCCTTCCGCTGGATCGGCGCCCACGAACTCGTAGTTGGCCTCTGACAACGCCGCACGGCTCGCGTTGCCCTCGGCAATCGTTCGCTGTTCGGTTTCGAGCGCCCGGCGCAGCACGCGATTGCGGATGTACTTCGAACCGCCCTCCGCGACGACCTCGAAACGAAACCCTTCGCCTGGATCGAGCGAGGTCCGCGCTTCGAGCCAGGCCTCCTTCCGGAACCTCCGGTTGCGCGCCTCCAGGCGCCTGTGCGCGCGGTAGGAGCGAAGCGGCTCATCCTCACGGTCAAGAAATCGTGTAACAAAGGGATCTGACGAAGAGCACGACGCGCCGTCCCGCTCCTGCGCGAGCAGACCGAGCCTACTGCCGCTGCCAACAATCAGCAGGCCGGCAGCGAGCAGGAGCAGCGCACGTCCGGCGCGCGTGAGGAGGGTCAAGGGACCTCTTATCTAGGACGCTCCAGTACTCTATCCGTTGGGGTATTGTCTCCGGCGGACGCAACATCTGGGTGATCGGGCGGCAACATCGATGCAACATCAGCAGGTAGGATTCAGGATTCGGGATTCGGGATTCGGAAACAGGGGCGCGGTGTCGAATCGGAGAAACCCGGATCAAGGAATCGGAGGCAATATGCACCCTTGGGCGTTGAGCCCGGCCACCGAGGCGCCGACGACGTCAATCTGT
The DNA here is from genome assembly GCA_050742275.1 of Vicinamibacteraceae bacterium. Classification (GTDB taxonomy): domain Bacteria; phylum Acidobacteriota; class Vicinamibacteria; order Vicinamibacterales; family Vicinamibacteraceae; genus WHTT01. The sequence continues at coordinate 111 of JBOGIN010000403.1, read as the reverse complement.
CGACGGTCTGGTAAATTGGCTCGGTGAACGTCTGGTGCTGTGGCCTGGGTGCTTCCCTTGACTCCCGTTTCGGGTTCCCGAATCCTGAATCCTGAATCCTGAATCCTGAAA